>NZ_DASVOB010000678.1:0-9396 GCF_036383575.1 Mucilaginibacter sp. | reverse complement strand
AGCATCACGCTGAGGTAACGTTCATCCATCTGCTTTTTATAAAGTTTGGCATAATAATCATTGGTATACAATGTTATTTCATACCTGTATTTTTTATAATTAATAGATTTTTTTGTTAAACGGGTTGGTATAGCCAATCCGAAATCAGAAGGACTATAATTATTCAATTCGGAGTTATTGACCTTTTTATCATTGATCCAAACCCTCGATGTAGACGAAGTTCTCCAGATTTCAAGATCAGCCTGGCTTGGATGTTTGGCTTTTAACGGTTCTCCCTGGTAGGTAAACATTAGCATTTGGTTTTCCTGCTGGGCACGGCTCATACTTTTAAAGATGGTTTCCAGTTTTGCCCTGTCCTCTACAGTAATTTTCGCCGGATGCTTAATAAACCTGTCGGTGCCTTCAAAATACTTTTCAACTGTTTGCTGATATTCCTTTAGCGCAGCTAACGAAGCGCCATCTTTTGTATAAGGATAATTACTGGCCACCAATTTATATGGGGACTGTTTTGTTGAGGTGGTATCTCCTAATGCTTTTTCTATGATGGGCGTAGGATTCTTTACCGAAGCAAAAACAGTAAAAGCTTCTGTTTTAGAACAAAACAACAGAAATGCCGAAATAAATACGGGTACGGTTACAATCTTTGTCCAAATGGCATTAATTGCAGGTGTGGATCTGGTCATCATAATTAAACGTTTTTTTATGATTAAATAATTGAATTGACTCGTGATACTTAGTCCGTTGGATTGGTTTGCTGTATTAAGCAGCAAGTATTGATAACTTGTTATATCTGTAGTGTTATCAATTGCAGCGGCATCAGCAATAAACTCATGATTTAGTTCGATAGCTTTTCTGTAAAAGGGAATAAAAGGATTAAACCAGCAAACCGCCTGCAATAGCTCTATCAATATAATGTCAATTGAATGAAGCTGCCTGGCATGGGTTAGTTCATGCTTCAGAATAGCCTTTTCGATATTTTTACTGTGGTAGTCATGCTTATTCAGAAAAATGATATTCAGAAAAGTATGAGGCGTATGGGAGTTTTCAACCAAGACCAACCTGGCTCTTTCGTAGGAAAGACACTCGCCGTTCTTGACTATTGATTTAATAATGTACAAGTTACGAACAAACCTGAACAGCAATATCAGCACACCTGAAATGTACAGAGCCAACAAACAATAGCGCCAATAATTGATGTGATCATTTGTTGTTACTGTATGAGAAGCTGGCATTTGTGGTTGGGGTTCGGTCAACCACATCTCTTTTGAAGATGGAAAGGTAATTGCATCTTTAACCGGTTTTATTACATCAACTATAGGTATGTTGCTTTCTATCCCGATGAAAGGCACCACTAACGAAAAAAGCATGCTAAATAACAGGTAGTACCGGTTAAATGTGTAAAGTGTTTTGCCTTTTAAAAGCATCTGATAAATGATCAGCAATAAACCCGAACACAGGCTAAAACTTATTAAATTATTGATCATTTTTTTGTCTTTTTAAGTTGTTCGTCAATTATCTTTTTCAAGTCCTCCAGTTCTGCATTGCTAAGGTTGGCCTCACGGGTAAAAAAGGAAGCAAATTGCATGGAAGAATTTCCAAAGAAATTCCTGATCAACCCCTTCACGTGTGTTGAAAAGTAATCGGCCTTTTTTACCAGTGGGAAGTACAATCTTGAGTTACCCATCAGGTGATAGCCAACAAACTCTTTATTCTGCATCCTTTTTAATAAAGTGGCTATAGTAGTAGTTGCCGGCTTAGGATCGGGATAAGTATCTATGATGTCTTTCATAAATACCTCGTTTCTCTCCCAAATGATATCCATTAATTGCTCTTCGGCTGCGGTCAATTTCATTTTACTCTACGATTTTAGAATTTACTCTACAATTGTAGAGTAAAAAAATTAAAATTCAAAATAATTATTGAAATATTGTAACTAAAAAGCACATTCAACCCTCTCCTGCCCCTCAAACTACACCAGAAATGTTTATGAGATGTTCTGTGCCCGCAAACTGAACGGCAGCAATTCAACAGAACGTAATTCGATAAAAGCAGCAAAGGCCATCTGCGTCATTGTTGAGGTTCGGAAGATGCAGATCGGTTGGAAATTCTGCTTAAAAAAGCTATGTCATACGAGGAGCGGAATGGGCAAAAGCACTTAGGGCGACGTGGCAATCCCGTAACTATACAGGGCGGACATGCATTGGCTACGAGATTGCCGCGCTACGCTCGAAATGACATATTTTTTTGTACCGGTGTTGGTTTTAGGTTCTCCCTGCACCGTTGTTGGTGTTGTCACCAACAACAACCTGGCAGGTAACGCGGACCCTCACTGGCTTGGAGCAGAGTTGTTGGTGACAACACCAACAACGGCTAAGTGTCCGAAAGATAAAGATCGGTTGGAAATTCTGCTTAAAAAAGCTATGTCATACGAGGAGCGGCATGGGCAAAAGCACTTGGGGTGGCGTGGCAATCCCGTAGCTATACAGGGCGGACATGCATTGCTACGAGATTGCCGCGCTACGCTCGCAATGACATATTTTTTGTGCCGTTGTTGGTTTTAGGTTCTCCCTCCATGTTCAGGTCAGTGGTGCTACTTATTTTACTTCTGCCCTTCTTTATGATTAAAACTGTTAATGGTATTTCCATCATATCTGTACACCCCATCCGAGGCACCAAACCAAATACTGCCGTCATTAGCTTCTAAAACCCCGCAGATCATTCCCTTTTCTGGTTTTATTTCGGTTACAGCAGGCCTTTTATTGGACAAGGATTTCTTATCATAACGAGAAAGCACCCATAGGTCTTTTTCACCTGTTAAACCAGATAAAACTTTTTTGTCATAACTGGAAGATGCCCAATCCCGGTTGTTAACACTTTCTGAACTTGTCCAGATATTGCCTTTTTTATCTTCATATATATAACCAACAAAATTCCGGGTAACATTGGTAAATGTGCTACCGTTGTAGCGCCAAAGTCCATCAACGCATCCCAGCCAAATATTGCTCTGTTTATCTTCGATTATTGAACGAACATTAAAATGTTTGCCTTTATGAGTGAAAACCCTAATTCTTTTTCCATCATAAATACAGACATCGCCACTCGTACCAAACCAAAATTTCCCAACTTTATCTTCGATGATCGCAAGGATACTATTATTAGTCAAACCTTCTTTCATTGTATAATTTCGAAAGAATTTTCCATTATAGCAGCTTGCGCCACCATCGGTACCAAACCAAACATTACCGGTTTTATCTTCATAAATACAAGTAACGCCATTACCCGAAAGCCCTTCCCTGGTTGTGAAATTTTTAAAAGTTCTCCCATCATAGAGAAAAACTCCCGATCCGATGGAACCGAACCATAAGTTGCCTTTTCTATCTTCTAAAACAGAAAAAAATGTAACCGAACTTACTGTACTTGTGATATTGGTAAAAGATTTCCCATCATATCGAAAAACCCCGTCAAATGCAGCAATCCAAATGTTACCTTTTTTATCTTGTATAATATTACGCGCGATTCGGTTAGGTCCAGCAGAAGAGTCTCCGCTTTTGGTCTGTTTTTGCTGAGCCTGTACAGGAAAATATATAAATCCCGCCAACAGAATAACCATACATAACAGAGCGTTTCTTTTATTTTTCATATCAAGTTGATTGAACGAAATTACTTTGATATCTCTACTTGATGGAATCAGGATTGTAAATAAAAATGTAAAATCTGTAAATAAAATCCCCGCGATGATGCCCCATAGCCGAAATTTACTCTCAGGGAAGCAGACAAGATAAAAATCCTGGTTATATAAAAAGCCATAGCAATCATCTCGCTATGGCCTTTCATATATAATATTATAAAATCAGCTTACTCAGCAGCTACCAATACTTTAGCGTCATCGGCAACTAATACTGCCACCGGCACAACAACGGATATCGGGCTACAATATTCCTTCAAAAAATCAGCTTTCGAGTCGCGGTATGAGCTTACGGCTCCCAGCATGCTCATCATTTTGATATAGCACCAGGCCAGGTCAAACTGGTATGGTTTAAAGCCAGAACGGGCACTTTTAGGATACAGGTGGTGGTTATTATGCCATTCGCCTGCAACGTAACCCGGCCATAACTGATTGATTGACATATCCTCGCGGTTATGATCGATACCATCGCGACGCATGTCTTTGCCTTTGCCATGACCTTCGTAATTAAATGTACGTACACCAACTGCCCAGATCCCTGCCGAACCAAATACTGCGCAGGCAAGGGCCGACCCGCCTAACAGGTAGAAAGCTGCAAACCAAAACCCCCAGTTTAGTATAATACCAACTATGGTACGGGTTGGGTTGGCAAGGGTTCCCCATTTTTGATACTGCTTGTAAGTATTGGTTGTAACACCTGTATGTTTCATCAGGTTAACACATTTTTTATAGCTGGCTTCGTCCATGTTGCGGGCTATAGGCTGGTGGTTAACATCTGCCAAAAAGCAATACATAAAACCGCCTTGTGCATTGTACGGGTCACCGGGTTGATCAGATAACGCGTGGTGTACGTGGTGCGATACCGCGTAGATCTCTTCAGGAATAATTTTAAGCGTAAGATTTTGGGTAAAAAAGCGCCAGAATTTATTTTTAAAAGTATAAGCGCCATGGGTGCAATACCGGTGGTGCCAGATAGTACCATGGGTCCCCATAATGATCATACTGTATACAAAAGCAACGATAAGACCTGTAATACTGAAATATTTAAAAATGAACAGGCCCAAAAACGGTACCAAAGCCACAACCAGCGACCAGCTTAAAAATGAAAGCCAGTTTTTTTTATCGCTGAATACATTAAGCCGTTTAAAAAATTCCTTTACAATTTGCTTGTTAGTGGGTTTTGAGAGATTGCCAAGTTCATCTGTCCAACCATATGCAGGTGGTTCGAGCACAGTGTTTAAAAATGCCATTAAGTTTCGGGGAGATTAGTTAAGCGAGTGGGAAATTTATGTTTATTTTGTCACAATATAGTAAAAAGTACTTATTGCTTATACGTAATAACGGGATAAATAGATTTAAATTACCCAACAAATGATTAAAACTTTTTCAAAATAATTAAATTTCTTTATATGAAATTATAAAAGCCTATACAAGCTACATATTACTTAATAAGCATTAATCATGTAGTAAGATTACAGATTTTAAATAGGAATAATTTTTGAGGAAGGGTTAATCTGTTACCAAAGGAAGACTAAAACTAAAGGTACTGCCCTTGTTTACTTCCGAATTTACCCACAACCTGCCGCCGTTAAACTCAATAAGCTCCTTACATAAAAACAAGCCAATACCTGTTCCCTTTTCGCCGGAGGTGCCTGTTACGGTATATTTTGTATTCAGGTTAAATAAACGGTCGAGTTTTTCTGCAGGGATGCCGTTACCTGTATCCATAATGCTGATCACCAGTCTATCTTCATTAACGGTGCTTAATAAAGTAACCATACCGTTATCACCTGTAAACTTAATAGCATTGCTTACCAGGTTACTTATAACTACTTTTATATGTCGTTCATCGGCCTGCACACACATCCCCGGTAGTGCTTTGTTTTCAAACCTGATATTTTTTTGCTGAAAAAGGTAACTAAAGATCCTCCCGATCTCAATACCTGTTAAATGAATATCAACTGCCGAGGCTTCAAGGTTAATCCCCCTGATCTGGCTCCCCGCCCATTCAAGCAGGTTTGAAAGCGTTAACTCAGCACCCTGCACTACCGGCTCTATTTCCTGCATCAAACTCTGCACTTCTGCATCGGTTAAAACACCTGTACTGTACAGGCGCAATATCGAATGCAGGTTAGCAAGCGGCGTACGCAGGTCATGGCCAATTACAGCCAGCAATTTATCTTTAAGGTTATTTATGCCGGCCAGGTTTACAGATTGCTCTTCTATCAATTCTTTCTGGATCAGCAAGGCCTTATGCTGCTTACGCATCCGGTTTGTTAATATCCGTTTTTGTTTGTATAGATAATAGGTAACCGATAATGCCAATATTACAACCAGTAATGAAATAAGCAGGGTAATGATAATAACCTTCTGTAAATGAATTTTGTTGCTGTATTCCTTAGCCTTTTGCTCAACCGCGGCAATGGCATTAAGGCGGCTGTTCAGCTCAAAATAGCTTTGGATCAGCTCCGTATTTTTACGCTTATTGGTCGCGTTAAGGCTATCAAGCGCCTGGGTGTATTTTTTTTGATAAGCTAACGATTGTGATATATCGTGCTTTTGTTCAAATCCGTAGGCAATGGTTTTATAGGCCGATGAGATACCATCCATAACACCAATACTATCAGATAAAGCCGCGCCTTTTTGAGCAAGATCAATAGCTTTATCATATTGACTTAGCGAATTGTAAATAGTTGCCCGCTCAATAAATGATATAGCCCTTAACCTCTTGTTGTTAACAAGGTAGCTCATATGCAAAGCGGTGTCTGAATAAGCAATTGCCTGCTTATATTCCCCTTTTACGCGGAAAGCATTGGCAAGCCGGCTATATAATATACACAATGCAGATTGGTCATTAATAACACGGCTAAGATGCATGGCCAGTTTGGCATTGGCAATCCCTTTATCATATTGCTTCAGTTTTACATAAACAAATGACCGTTCATTATAAACTTCAGCAAGCATCTTCCGGTCGGTACCGGCAAAATCTGAAGCCAGGGCTAAATTTTTCAGTGCCAGGTTATAGTTCTGCAAATCTGTATATGACCGGCCTATGGAGCTATAGCAATGGGCCAGAAGTAAAGGTTTGTTTTTTGGCAGATAGCTTAAAGCCGAATTAAAATAAAACAAACTGATAGGGTAATACGACTGCGACCAGTATACATGCCCGAGGTTTAAAAATGCACAGCCTGTACCCTGGTTATATTTTATTTTTTCCGACAGCAGTAACGCGTGTTCGGCCATAGCCCTTGCTTCGTACGGAGCGCTAACATAGGTTTCCTCAACAAGTTTGTTAAGGCTATCAATAGTTTTGATTAATGCAGGCGATTTTTTCGGATCGATTCCGTTTTCTTTTTGCGCATAAGTAGTACCATGCATCAATAACAGCAATAATAAACCTACGGGCCTCGTCATTCGTTAACAGTTTCAGACTGCAATCTAATAATAAACTTCATGTACGCAATAGCTATCCGGCAACAAGGCAGCGCTCACCCTGCAACAGCGCAATACAATGCTCATAATTATCAGGCATTTGAATCTGCTCAACTTCTTTCATATAACTCTGCTTAATTTCCTTACGGCGGCGCGCTTCGATAAAACGCCTAACCTGCTCCCGGTTTTCAAGCACCAGGCCGGGTACTTTAGCAGGCTTATTGTGCTCATCCCGGGCTACCATAGTAAAGTAGCTGGTATTAGTATGTTTTACCGAATGATTTTTGATATTTTCGGATATCACCCTGATCCCCACAACCAGCGATGTGTTGCCTACATAGTTTACCGATGCCATAAGCGATACCAGTTCCCCAACCTCCACCGGCTGTAAAAAATCTACAGTATCGATAGATGCGGTAACGCAATAGTTACCCGCGTGCTTGGCGGCGCATACATAGGCTACTTTATCCATCAGTGAAAGCAGGATGCCCCCATGGATCTTTCCACCGAAATTGGAGTAAGAGGGGATCATTAGTTCGGTGATAGTGGCCTGCGAAAACGCTACGCTTTTGTAGCCGTCGATATCGGATAAAGTGCTCATAAATAGTGATAATATAGTATAAGGTTATTGACTAGCCCAACTTGTGCAACATTAGCATTGCGTCGTATAAAACCGTTAAACCTTTTTTAAACTTAATGGTCAATAACCTAAATTGACCCTAAACTATGAAAAAACACGTAAGCTTACGTTTATCGGCATTCTTTTTTTATCAAACAACATATGCCCGGCTGCTCCGCGAGATGCGGGGAACTGTATTAATCACGAAGGCAGAAGATAATTTGTATCCTGCTTTTTTTGGAGATACATTAAACGCTGTTATATATTTACAACAATCTATAACCCTGCATTGAAAAAGCTTATTTTAACCTTCATATCGGTATTTTATATCGGCTGTGTATTTGCACAAACACCTGCTACAAGTAAACCCGGTCCGGAAACTGTTGTTATAAAACGTCGCCTTACCGATTCGGTGGTCGAACGGTTTAATGTGCTTAAAAACAATAAAGGCATTCGCCAGGGCTTATACCAGGCCCTTTATCAAAAAAACTATGCGCTTGCCAGCGGATATTACGACAATGATAAAAGAACCGGTGTCTGGCATTTTTTCGATAACAGGGGCCACCTGGTGCAAAATTTCGACTACAAAATTAACCAGGTCACTTATGAAGCCCCGGAAGACAGCACTTCAAACCTGCAATACTTTGTTGATGTAAAACTTAACGATACGGCCAAAACAACCAAACCTGTTAAAGTAGGCGGCAGGTTTTTCGGGTATCTCCCCTACCTGAATCTCTTTAAGTTGCCGCCTGATTTGATGAACCTTAACCCAAATGTATCATTTGGCGCGGTTGAACTGTTGATCAGTCCGCTGGGTAGGCTTGCATCATTTAAAGTGCACGTATATAGCGGTCAGTTTGAAAAAACTTTTAATATGAGCATCCATGTGCCTGATCCCGCCGATAAGATCTTTGTACCGGCTACCGTAAACGGTGAGCCCGTTAGCTGCCGGGTATTTATAAAATGCGCTTTCAGGAATGATGGGGGATTGGAGTTTTATTGAGTAGATGGGCCTCTGCCACTCTAAACTTAAAAGCGTCTCTAAACTTAAAAAGCGTCATTGCGAGGAACGAAGCAATCCCAAACTATACAGGGCGGCTCTGCAAATCGGGGATTGCTTCGTACCTCGATTTCTATGATCTAAGCAACTAATTTGAGACAATTTTTTTCATATTTTCTATTTTGGTTTACGCAAGAGAAGATGCGTTGTACAAGTTTGTTTCTGACAGCATTTAAAACGCTCATTTTATTCTTTTTTTCGACATTAACTTTTCGTTCATAATAGAGCCTCAATTCATCGTTATATTGGATAGCTACTAGCGCAGCCATGTGTAAAAGTGTTTTGACTTTTTTATTGGCCATATGTGAGACCTTGCCTTTACCTTTGAACACTCCGGATTCTTCCAAATAAGGCACCAGGCCCGCGTAACAGGCATATGAACTTGCATTATTGAGGTCTTTAAACTCATTGGTTGTTACTATCAGTTGTATTGCTGTAACCTTGCCAATGCCAGTCACTGAGGTAACTAAAACAAACAAGCGCCTTAATTCCGGATCTGCATTAACGATATTCATGATCTCTTTTTCTACACTCTCTAAACTGGCCTCAATACCATTGAGCGCTTTATTGCATACGTTAGTATTTTGCCTGGCTGCTTTC
>NZ_DASVOB010000677.1:0-3988 GCF_036383575.1 Mucilaginibacter sp. | reverse complement strand
TTTTGGCCAATACGTTGCCATAGGTTTGATGAGTATGGTTAAGCCTGTAAAATTCCCTTACCGGGTTATCCTCTGCATCGTTATAAACCCTAAACTCGTCTTTGGCTTTGGCAGTACCCGGCTCGGGATACCTGCTCAATACATCATCTTCCCATACATCAAGACTTGACAATGGCGACATCTCTTTTTCAGTTAACTTTTCCATATCGTAAACCTTTATTAAATAATAAGCACCTTATGTTTTATTGCACTCCTAAACCCAACACCACAGAAAAATCCAATTATGTATTGCGGCTATGAAGTTTTATTTGGGGCTGCAATTAAATGCTCCGTTTAGTTTTATAATGATTAAATTTTGATAAAAAAAACGGAGCTTTTACATTATCTGCGATATTTATTTACGTAAACGATTAAGTTATATTAATGCTAAATGCCTAATACATAAGGCTAAAAAGCATTTAAATTGATTTAGCAAGGTTGATTCTTTATGTAAAGTGAAACTACCTCTTAAGGATCTTATTTTTACTTGTTCCGGGGATCTGAATACCTTTAACCGAAGATTTAGTTACCCCGTTAAACACAACCACCGGCAGTGATTTAACTTGCGGTATTTTAAGGCCGTTAATAGCCAATCCCTCCACATCGTGAAATACTGCGGCAGCCCTGAAATCATTACCAGGGCAGCTAAGGGTTACATTTTTAAACGTCACCCCTTCTGCATGGCGGGTATAAAAGCCCCAGGCAGGCAATTCGCCAAACATCGAAAACTCTGGGTAATCATGTGGGTTTTCAGGGATCTTTGTTAACGAATCAAGACTGACATTGGCTTCCTCTTTGCTGGCATCACCATGATACACTATCTTAATATTTTCAAGTGTTACGTTTTTAACCGGGTGCCCGGGCAGCCCGGCAATTGACGAAGGAAAGGTGTTATGGTTTCCTTTAACCAGGGGGCCTTCCATCGGGTAACCTTTATCGGGTTTGCCTTTGGGTACATCTACCGTTACATTACTGATATGGATGCCATTGATACTGCTCACTACAGCATCTTTATTGCGATGACCAAGACGAATAAAAATGGCATTGCCAGTATTTACCGCGTGGATATCACTGATATCAATATCTTCCATCACTCCCCCATCAACACACTCCAACGCAATGGCCGACCGATAGGTATCGTAAATTTTTACATTCTTTATCGTTATCTTTTTAAAACCTCCCCTTGAGGCCGTACCAAATTTGATCCCGCTTGCGCTTGACCTGGTAGTACAGTTTGCCACATAAATATTTTCGCAGCTACTATTCCTGTCGCTTGATTTTAAGCAGATCCCGTCATCATCGGCATTGAAAAAGCTATTGGTAAGCTTTACATTTTGGCAATCAACCAGATCAATGCCATCGTTATTCCAATACGTATTGCTTTCAACTTTTATACTATCAATTACCAGGTCGCGGCATTTGGTGTAGTCCTGTACCCACACCAGGCCGTTTTTCATAGTTACACCTTTTATCAGGATATTAGTACAGTTTGAAAAATGGATCAATTTGGGCCGGTTGGGCTCCTCGGGTTGAGTTTGCCCCCAGGGATTTTGTTTTTGCCATAATGAATCCCTTAATTTACCCGCCTTCAGCATCGCGAAAACGTCTTTCAGCAATTCTTCGCCGTTTCCGTCAATTGTACCCTTGCCTGTTATGGCAATATGCTGCAGGCCATTGGCAGCAATTAACGGTGCTGCGTGGCCTTCGCCATAATCAATCCTTTTTGCGCTACCCAGCAGTATAGCATTTTGGGCAAGGTTCAGCGTAACATTTGATTTCATGCTGATTACACCCGTTAAAAACTTGCCGGCAGGTACGTATACCGTACCACCGCCCTGCGCGCCTGCATTATCAATAGCCTTTTGAATACTGATAGCGTTATTGGTAATACCATCAGCTTTGGCGCCATAATCGGTAATGTTAAATACTTTTTGCTGAGCATAACCAGCAAACGGCGTTATAAGCAGGGTTAAAAAATGAAGGATTTTCATTATGCGTTATTTATTAAGAGAAAAATTCAAGCAGGTTTATCGCTTCTCAAGTCTACAAATATGAGGCGTTTAATTGTACATTAAACACCTAAACTATTAAACTTTCAATTTAGTTGCGGATGGTGTTACACTTTTATTTACGTAAACGTTTACATAACGCTCATAGTGTTGATAATAATTTGTTACTAAAGCTGTGCATTATTACAATACGTTAATGTATTAAACAATGCTTTTGGTTTAAATCAATTTTATATCTTTGCCCCATCTGCTTCCGTAGTTCAATGGATAGAATTATGGTTTCCGGTACCATCGATATGAGTTCGAATCTCGTCGGGAGCACAAAATGGACTTACAAACAGTAAGTCCATTTTTGTTTACCTCACAGCCTCCGCATACCTCTTCCTAAACGACGTCGGATTCTCCCCTTTATACTTTTTAAAAATGCGGTTCAGGTGGCTTTCATCGGTAAAGCCAAACTCATAAGCTATTTCACTCATACGCTTATCGGTGTATTGCAGGCGGGTTTCTATTAGTTTCAGCTTATAGCTGGTGATGTATTGCTGCAAACTTTCGCCAGTGGTTTTCTTAAAATATTCGCTGATATAGTTTGGCGAAAAGTTAAATGATGAGGCTATGCACTCGGCTTTTAAGCGGTCGGGCTGGTAAATATATTCATGGATATAGTTAAGCAGCGGCAGTGTGGTTGTTGATGGCTGCTTTATAATATTAGCATGCTGCTGTAGCGTGATATTACGGGCAGCAATAGTGATGATGGTATTCATCAATTGCTCAACCACTTCATTATGCTGCGGAAACTCGTTTGATGTTTCCCGCTGCAAAGCCTCTATCATAGCCCTTACCAGTGGCTTGTCGGTAACTGTTTTAAGGATACAGCCCGGCAAATGGTTATGATTATGAAAAATGAACTCCATTTTTTTAACCCATTGATCGCTTTGGGTTTTCAGGTAACTATCCGTAAAGCGGATAAAGTAAAACCGCGTTAACTCATGCACCTCAAAGCCATGATGGTCTTCCGGAAAAATCAAAAAGAACTTATCAGAGGCATAGGGCAATTCATGCCCGTTAATGATCTGGATTCCCTTGCCCTCCAGCGTAAATACCATTTCAAAAAATGTATTACGGTGTGGCTTGGCTGTATACTGGCTTGTTTCAAGCAGTTCCAGCTCATATGGCCGGTATAGGTTCTTGGTTTCCATACCCGTAAAGTTACAGATCATCCCCCTCAATGTACAAGGCCAAGGCCCTGATTATACAGAACTTTGACTTATCAAAACAAAACGAAATGAACACTACATCTTTTTTACTTTTAAGACTGGCCATCGGAGCCAGCATGTTTGGCCACGGCCTGGTTCGCTTACCTAAACTTAATGGCTTTAGCAACTGGATGGTCGGCGCCTTCGAAAAATCAATGTTGCCTAAAGCTATGGTAACACCTTTCAGTTACCTGCTGCCCATTGCCGAATTTATTATTGGCTTATTACTACTATCAGGCCTGTTTACCAAACCCGCTTTAATTGCCGGTGCCCTGGTAATGATCATATTAATATTAGGCAGCTGTTTGATCGAAAACTGGGAGATCCTGCCTTCTCAACTGATCCATGCCGCTTTTTTTGCCGTGCTGCTTCAGTTTGCTGCTAACAATACTTACTCATTAGATAACCTTTTCTTTAATAAATAAGATCATGAGCTCAAGAAGAGAATTTGTAAAACAAGGCGGCCTTTTAGGTTTGGCAGGCCTTGTGAGCGGCAACTTAGTAGCTGCTAAACAACACACAGCCATCAACAATTCCGGCACATCAAAATGGGCCGATGGCTCAAGATTGGTAGTTTCTATATCCATGCAATTTGAGGCTGGTGGTCAGCCCGACAATGCCGAAAGCCCATTTCCGCAAAATATGCAAAAGGGTTATATCGATCTGCCCGGTGCCACCTGGTTT
>NZ_DASVOB010000676.1:0-6458 GCF_036383575.1 Mucilaginibacter sp. | reverse complement strand
AACGGTTTCGCTATATAAATATCCGTTTATGAATGGGGGAAGGCAAAATGTTTAACTTATTTTAACAAAATAAATACAGTGGATCAGGCAATGGACTGTGCTATTTAACCTTTACCAGTTGTTGTTCTTTTTCAGTTTGCTCAACAAGTTCCAGCTCCTCGGTAACAGCTTCGGCCTGCGGGCTGGCATAGTTTAGTTTGCGGAAACGCCACTGGGCAAATGCGGGCTCCTGGAAACGGTTTATCAGTTTAAAAAATTTCGGAAAATTGTGCACCTCTTCTAACAACAAACCGGTTACTATGCCATTGTTGTCAAGTATTTCGCGTATGGTGTATTCCTTATCTTTGGTGATCCATATCTCGAAGTCCTGCCGTATTTCAGCCATCTTTTCAGGATCTATTTTGTCGTTTATACAGATTACCTTATCGCCCGGTTTCATAATGATCGCAAATTTTATGTGTCCCTTTTGTTAAGGGATTATGAATGTAAATGTCGGCTTTTTAAGCGTATTTTAAAATTTGTACCTGATGTAATTTTTAACGTTAAAAGAAATATTCAAAAAAGTTTTAAATATTATGCAACCTTATTTTATAGGCTTCGTATTAAAATGTATAATGAACGTTTAATATCAGGGGGGTATGGATTATTTTTATTTGTTTCTGATAGCAGGGCTGGGGCTGGTATTTGTTATTTTACAGTTTGATAAACAGCAACGGCGCAGGATTAATTCGTTACTGAAAAATGCGAACGATGTACAACCGTTACTTATGCAACGGTGTATGGATCAGAGATTAAATAAAATTAATGCTGAGCTAACTGCTAACACGTCTTACCTGAATAGGGGTAATGATTTAAAGCAAAAAGTAGGGGCAAACCTGCAACAGATAACCGTTGATTATAATACAGGAAAGATCAGTTTGTCTGTTTATAATAATAAACTTGGTGAGCTTGTTGAAAAGTTAGGAAATAAATAATTTTTGCTTTTAACCTAAGCTTATTTTTATTGTCATATATAGTTTTTGTTGGTTAGTTTTACTTTAAGGTCATTTGCTGTTGGGGCATTTGACCTTTTTTGTTTCGAGGTTGTTCAATAAAGTAATTATATATTGTACGGATAAACAAAATGATTATTATTGCAGTCACTTATGTCTGACGAAGCGATTATAAAACGGTTAAAGGTTGTTGTGAAAGAACACGGCGGCCAGTTGGGGCTTGCCGGCGCCATTGGTGTTGACCAGGGTTTTATTAGTAAGGTGATCAACAAAAAGCAGGATATTAGCTATTATCTGATCCGTAAGCTATGTTTTCAACTCAAATACTCGCCCGAATGGCTGATTCTTGGTACCGGCGAAAAAATGATCAACAAGCCCGAATCTGCCAAGCTCATTACCGAAATACAGATGATGCGTACAGAGGTAGATATTTTGCAGGCCCGTATGCGTGCCTACGAAATGGAATTAAAGGAACTGCGCGGGCAATTACACATTGAAGATAAAAAGGCCGTATAGCCCGAATAAATTCCCGGTAAATGTAAAAGCCCCTTGCGGGGCTTCGTTTTTATTTATAGATCAGTTAATAGTTACTTATTATACGGGTATTGTAAATATAAAGTTATAGTTATTTACAATATTTTGCTATTGAATCTGCCGCTTCTTTCCAACCCATGCTTAACGCTTTATTCATATCTGCACAGCCACCTGTTTTATCCTCAAGAGCTATTTTTGAAAGCCCTCTTTGTAAATAGGCCCGACTATTTTTTGTATCGAGGCTGATAGCAGTATTGCAATCCAAAATTGCCCCGTTAAGGTCTTTTAAATTTACCTTAGCAGTGGCCCTGTCAATATATATGTCCGGGTTATTAGGGGCAAGTTTAAATGCGGCGGCAAAATCATCTTTCACACCCTGGGCGTCACCAAGGTAACTTTTGGCTATACCACTATGTGAATAAGCCTTTATATTAGCATCATTCATATAGGTGGCATTGTGATAATCATCGGCAGCACCGGCGTAATCCTTCAAAATCATTTTGATATCGCCCCTGATTAAAAAAGTTTCATCGTTTGAGAAAATTGATACAGCCCGGTCAAGATCAGTAAGTGCACCTTTATAGTTTTTAAGTTTGGCTTTCACAAAACCTCTTGCCTGCCACACCAAAGCTGTTGAGTCTGATAATGAATCAATTTTCAGTGCACTGCTCAGGTCGGTGAGAGCGCCGTTGTAGTCTTCGGCGTCAGTTTTGGCTAAGCCACGCTTTAGTAATAACGTGATATTTTTAGGTGCTTTAAGTGCGCCGGTATTATAATCGGCCATAGCTCCTTTGGCGTCACCGGCGGCAGCTTTTGCTTCACCGCGGTAAAGGTAAAAATCAGCAATTGTTGGATTAAGTGCTATGGCCTTAGTAAATAACTGTACGCCATTATTGGTGTATTTGTAAAAGTTGCTGATCTTACCCAATCGCAAATAGCCATTTTGCTGTTGAGGAGCGATGTTGATCAGTTTTTCAAGATCTTTTACAGCAGCGGCATAATCGCCCAGTTTGGTTTTTTCAATAGCACGGTTAAAAAAAGCATACGTATAAACCGGGTTTATAGCAATGGCTTTGGTGTAATCATTAATAGCAGCGAGCGGAACTCCTAAATCGCGGTATGCATCACCACGGGACAGGTAAGCTTCATCACTTTTACTGTTCAGGCTAATTGCTTTTGTTAAATCGGCAATAACGCCTACGGTATCTTTCATAGCCATTTTAGCTTTGCTTAGGCTTACGTAAGCACTTATACTGTTAGGATTTATGATAATAGCCGAATCCGCATCAATTTTGGCGCCCTCGTAATTGCCCAATGCAAGTTTCGAAAATGAACGACTTTGATACGCATCACCATTTTTAGGGTTGAGTGCGATGGTTTTGTTAAAATCCTCCAAGGCACCCTGATTGTCTTTTTTGTCGCTTTTGATAATCCCGCGGTACATGTACAGGTTTGCATTTTTGGGAGATTGTGCGATGGCCTTGTTAAAATAATCAAGCGCGCCATTGGTATCGCCCAGGCTGCTTTGGGCATTGGCCATGTAAAGTAAAAGATTCTTTAAATTGGGATTTATTGCGGCCGCTTTTTTATAGTCGTCAACAGCGCCTTTAAAGTCATTTAGTTTTGCCCTGGTGTTTGCCCTATAAAAATAAGCTTCGGCGTTATTGGGGTTAAGCGAAAGTGTTTTTGTGTAATCGGCAATAGCGCCGTTATAATCATTCATGCTGGCCTTGCTGCCGGCCATATATTGGTAGACCTCGGCACTATTAGGGCTCAGTTTAACAGCCGTGTTATAATCAGCAATTGCCCCGGCGAAATCGCTATTATTGTTTTTGGCTAAGCCACGGTATTTATACAGATCGGCATTGTTGGGGGTAAATTGCAGTGCTGTTGTGAAATCTGCAATAGCGCCTGCATAATCGCCCATATTACTTTTGGCATTTCCCCGGTAGTGGAACATATCGGCCGTTTTAGGCCCCAGGGTTATAGCCCTGTCGAAATCAATAATAGCGGTTTGATAATCCTGTATAGCAGCCTCGGCATTGGCTTTGTACAGGTAGGCGTTGGTTAGGCCGGGTTTTAGAGCAACAGCTTCTGCGTAATCATTAATGGCCGCTTTATAGTCTTTAAGGTTACCGTATGCATTTGCCCTGTAGTAAAATACATCAGCATTTTTGCTGTTTAATTCTATTGCGTGCGTAAAGTCCTGTATCGCACCTTTATAGTCCTTGTTATTAGCTTTTGAGTTTCCCTCCTGAATATATGTACTTGCCGTTTGGCCAAGTGAGCATAGCGGTAAAAAAAGTAGAAATAGAATTTTTTTCATGAACGCGACAGCGGTTTATCAAATATCAATAAAAAAACCATTATTGACTATTGCAAAACCTGTACCATCGTTAAATACCTTATAACTAATAAGGAATAAGCGGGAGGTTACTGTGGGCTTGAAATAAAATTGGGGCATAAAAGCCCCAATTTCAAAGCAGATTATGAATTAGAAAAGCTGCCTGAGCTATTTCTTTGCTTCTTTAAGATCAATGATCAGGAAAAAGACGCTTCGTTTGTCCTGGCCTGGTTACGCTTTTTACCATATGTTATTGCAGCAGTGCAAAGGGCAATACAAATCAACAAAGCTACTTCTATTATGACGTGAATTACCGGAACCTTGCCTGGGTAATTTGACAATAAAATACCGGCATCGGGTAATAATAAACCAACCAGCGGGAAGCAAAAGAACATTCTCAATATTATTAATTTTTCCATAATTATTAACATTTAGTATGACAATACTAAGATACGGACTATTTCTTTATAATTTAAATAAAATTTAACATCTGTTGATTAAAACTTTCAAAAACGCAGCCTGAAGCATTTTGATGTCTCAATAGAAAGACATCGATACATTTTTGATAATTAATAATTAAGTACACTTCTTAACACCGAAAAGTGATCATTGTTTTTAATAGTTCAATTTGCTGATTTGTTAGCTATAATTTTGCATTTATAAAATCCGGCGATTTGTCATTTTAATTATCTTCGGGAAATTTAAACCTTAATGGAACCACTGATATTTAAGCTAAACCCAGAAAGCTATCCTGCGGTGCACAAGAAATTTATAGTCCGAATAATATTGCTTATGCTCATAGTGTGGGGAGCGGTTTCGTTTTCGATATTGAAAGATGATTATAAAAACGGTGGGGGGACGGCTGTTTGGTTTATGTTGGGATTGGCCTTGTTTTATGTATATCTCGTTTTTAGAATAGCTAAAAAGAGGAAAAAGTTATATGATAGCTACGCTTTAGTTATCGACGATATCAACATAACACGTAAGCAGGAAGGGTTTAAAGATGTACAAATTTCGATAAACGAGGTTTCCATAATTGAAAAGAATGCATCCAATAGATTGACTATACGAGGGAAAAGTAATGTTCCGTTTGAACGGATAGTTATCCCAAGCCAGGTTGATGATTATGCCAGGGTAGAAGAGGTCCTTGGTGGTATTAAGCCCCTCACTATAAATGTCAAACCTAACTATATGGAAAAGTATGGCCTGCTGATCATAGTTATACTTGTAGCTCCTATTTTTGGTGTGTATGTTGTTGATAATAAGATTGTAGTTGGTATTTGCGCAGTATTGGCAGTAACATTGCTTGTTTACAATATTTTTTACATGTTGAAATATAAAAACGCTGTAAAAAGTTGGAAACGTGCTCTGTGGATCTATCCCCTTATTGTTATATCAATTTTGATAGTCGCCTACTTCAAGCTGATCGCTTGATTTTAAAATAACCGTTACTATAAGTGATATGAGATAAGTATTCCTGGATTGACGTATTGTTTGGATATCAAAGGAAAGAAATAAAATAAATTTTTAAATAAGCGAACGCTCACTTATATTTGTTTTGAAAAAATGAGACCCCGCGACGAACATAAAGAACAACAGATACGCCAGAAAGCTATAGAATTGATAGTTGCCGAAGGGCTCGATGGTTTTGGAGTTAATAAGCTTGCCCGGGCAGCTGGGGTATCACCGGCTACCATTTATATTTATCATAAAGATAAGGAAGAGTTGATAAGTAGCATTTGTGTTGGAGTGGCCGAAAAAATGATGGATTTTAGTCTTCAGAATTTTTCGCCAGATATGGATTTTGCAGAGGGGTTGAGGGTACAATGGCGTAACAGGCTTGAGTATTTCATGCAATGTCCGTTGGATATGGAATTTATTGAAATTATGCGTTACACTCATTTTTATGAAAAAGTAACCGCCATGCTTACTATTAGTTTCGGGCAGATTTTAGGGGCATTTATGCGCAATGCTGAAGAGAAAAAACAGCTTGTTCCGTTGCCTTTTGAAGTTTACTGGGCAGTAGCTTATGCACCTCTTTATCAACTCATCAAATTTCATAACCAGGGTAATAGCTATGTGAACAGCAGTTTTACATTGGATGACAAACTAATGGAACAAACGCTTGGCCTTGTATTAAAAGCATTAAAACCCTGATCGTTATGCCGGTAACCAGTATAAAACTTAATCATATTAATTTACCGGTGACCGACGTAGCCGCCAGCTCCAGGTTTTTTGAGCAATATTTTAGCTTTAAATGCACCAGTGTAAAGGGTAATAATATGCTGGCCATACTGGAAGGCGAGGGTGGCTTTATCCTGGTGCTTACGGCGGAAAGTTTTAATCGAGATGGTAACAACCATTACCCCGATGCTTTTCATATAGGTTTCCTGGTAGATAGCCATGAACAGGTAACAGAAATTTATGACCGCCTTATAAAAGGAGGCATCAATGTAACGCAGCCACCGGGCTCCTTGCGCGGCGGTTATGGCTTTTACTTTAATGCTCTGGGTAATATCCTTACAGAAGTTACCTGTTTAGCTTAACAAATTGAATAATTAAGTATCTAAATAAAAATAATCAGTTTA
>NZ_DASVOB010000675.1:0-6874 GCF_036383575.1 Mucilaginibacter sp. | reverse complement strand
AAGATCACGTTTTGGCTGAGGACCGCGAGCAAAATCAGCAGAACCAAGATCACGTTTTGGCTGAGGACCGAAAGCGAAGTCAGCAGAACCTAAATCACGTTTTGGCTGAGGGCCGAAAGCGAAGTCAGCAGAACCAAGATCACGTTTTGGTTGTGGGCCGCGAGCAAAGTCAGCAGAACCAAGGTCACGTTTTGGCTGAGGGCCACGAGCAAAATCAGCAGAACCAAGATCACGTTTTGGCTGAGGGCCGCGAGCAAAATCAGCAGAACCAAGGTCACGTTTTGGTTGAGGGCCACGAGCGTCGGCAGAACCAAGATCACGTTTTGGTTGAGGGCCGTTGGCGGCGTTTGCTAATGTTGCAGTTGATAATATGGTGCTTAATGCTAAAGTTGCTATCAGTGTTAAATTTTTCATAATGTTTTTAAATGTGTGTGGGGGTACGTAAATATTTTTGTTTGATATATCTCTTTTTGTATGATGTTGCTGTTTATTAGTCGGCGCTGCCTAAATCTCTTTTAAAGCCGGTTGTCAATGAGTTCACCGGCGCGATCACAAATTTTTCTTTGTTTTCTTTTGCGGTGTTTGTAGCTGATGATAATGCTCCTGCACTAAGTACTACGGTTGTTATGAGGATGAATTTTTTCATGTTGTTTTAATGTTTTATTGATCTTGAATGGATAAATCAGTCAGCACTTCCCAGGTCTCTTTTGTAACCGGTTGTGAATAAATGAAGGTTAGCAAACTCAGCCTTTGGCCTTTCCTTTTTACAGGATGAAATAACACCGGTGAACAGAACCGCTAAAGTGATGGTGATTATTTTTTTCATGATCGTGTGATATTATCGATGTCGAATTTTTTGTATTGTATTAATTGATTTCAGTCGGCACTTCCCAGGTCGCGTTTAAAACCTGCTGGTGTTTTGGTGAAATTGACAGCTGTTGGCTGTACATCTTTTTTTGTCGATGATGACAAAACTGATGACGATGAGAGTACTCCGGCGCCTACGGTAAGGAGTACAAAAAACACTGTTTTTTTCATATTGATTAATTATTGTATTTAATATTCTATTTTTTAAGTTAATACGATAGTGAATATTTATTAAAACTCATCAAGCTTATTTTAAGCTTATCACAAATATTTTAAAAGCCGGATTTTACTCTCTGTTTTTTAAAAATGCTGTTGTTTTAAATTTTAAAAAAAATGTATCTGTTTCGTATTTTTACACTATTAATTATGCGGTTAAATTACTAATTTTAAATGTAATATCATTCTGGTTAGTTGTTTGCATGGTATACAATTTGTTGCACATTTTTCACGGTATTTCACTTATTTGATATACAAACTATAATCATATTGTACATTTTTGATATATGTTTCAATATTATTGTAATTGGTTGTAAGCTATTTAAAGTGGTATTGCGTGGCGGTTTTTGTATATTTAATACATTGTATATCAGATATTTAACACTGCAAATATAAATATGTTTTTTAGTTTGTTGAAAAAAATATGAAAATAATTTTCCACAGTGTTTTTTATTCTTAACATTAAATATAATTCAGCATTATTTTATAACTTTCACCCCAACAGAACGTAGAAGTGTTTTAATGAAAAAAAACTGCACATTTATATTATTCTTTTTATTATCGCTAACGGTATACGCGAATGATATAATTGATGTTGCAGCTAAAGATACTAATGAGGTAATAAGCCTGAATACCAATGCTTACGCCAATAGGCTGACAAACCCGGAGCAAACAGTTGATGATGCCACCCGGGCCCTTAAGATATCTACCAAGCTGAATTATATCAATGGTATTGCAGAGGCTTATCGTGTTATTGGTATTGGTAAATACTATCTTGACCAGCCTGAAAAGGCTATTGAAAATTATCTTAACTCACTTTCATATTTCACCCGTAACAATAACCTGCGGGGCGAGGCCAAAGTTTATAATAATATAGGGATCCTGTTTCGTGATCATGATTATGAACGTTCGCTCACGTATCTTAACAGGTCGTTGGAGATAGCGCAAAAAATAAATGATACTAAATTGGTTGGGTCATTGTATTTAAATATAGGTAACGTTTACACGCGAAAAAATAACCTGTACATGGCCCTGAAGTTTTATGACAAAAGCTTCCCCATATTCCAAAAACTACGCGACTCGGTAAACCTTATCCAATGCCTGCAAAACCGCGGGGTTATTTATTTTAAGCTTAATGACTACGATAAAGCCCTTAGTTTACTGCTGGAGGCTAATGCCGGTGCTAAAGCACGTGATTTGAATGAATCGGTTGCCAGCGTTGATCTTACGCTTGCAGCACTTTACATGACCAAAGGCGACTTTGCAAATGCCGAAAAAATGGTGCAGGAGGGAACCGCTTATACCCAGTTAGTGAAAGACCCAAAGCTTGATTACGATTACAAATACACTACGTATGAGCTGGAATTTAACAAAAAGAATTACGCCCGTGCTTTGGGCTTGTTAAGGGAGATCTATAAGCAGGATAGTGTTACTTACAAAACTAACGTGTCGGCACAAATGAACCTGGTTGAGGCCAAGCGGAGGCAGGAAGAGCAGCTGAAGGAGAATGAAAGGATTGCAGAGCGCCAGGCTTATGACCGGTCGAAATTTTGGGCGGTGACCGTAGTTGCAGGCCTACTGCTGGTAGTAATTGGTTTGCTGATCAGTAATGTAAAACGTAAAGCCAAAACCAATTCACAGCTTACGCTGCTAAATGGAGAGGTATCCCGGCAAAAAGATAACCTTGACAGGATAAATCATCACCTTGAAGAGATCATTGATGAACGTACCAAGGATCTGCAACTAAAGAATAAAAAGCTTTCCGAGCATTCGTCATACCTGTCGCACCAGATCAGGGGGCCTATAGCTACTTTACGCGGTTTGATCAACCTTGAAAAAGAAGGCCTGGTTGACCAGGCCGAATGTTTGGATATGATGGATAAATGCGTATCTGAAATTGATGAAAAGATCATCGAAATGAGCGATATGCTGCATAACCCACCGAGAGTTTAGCCACGTATTAGTTTCCCTTTCCCATTAACTGAAGTGTACAGGCAGGCTTGAGTGTATTTGCGCTTCAATAAGCCCAAGGTAAATACAATACCAGGATATCATTTGCAAAACCAGCAGTTGCCTGTGTTTATCATAGCCACGCGTTTCAAATGCCAGCGTTTCCTCGCCCGAGGTTACAAAAAACCTTACTTCGCCTTTACTGGGTTTAAAGCGTGCCCGCAGTAAATCAAATGCCTTAACTTTCAGCTTGCTTTTAGGATCATGGATGATACCGTCGCTCGAGGTTTCGTTTTTTGATATGGAAATAAGATAATTTGACATACATTTTGTGTTAGTATCCGGCATGCCACAATTATTACTCCAAAATCGTTATAAAACGCTCATTATCGATAAATTAGCCAATACAATAGAAGGTCTTTTTATTTGAATTTCCTTTTGTTAAATATTGTTAACTACTATTTAATGTGTGCAATAAAACAGGACACAGATGCGAAGCAAACAATGTACACTATCGGTAAACTGTAAGCTTTACAGCACACATTTATACAGCTACACTGGTTTTGTTGCGTAACTCTTCATAAAGTAAGATCACTTTACGCTGCAAATTCGCGATTTCTGACTCGCGATCGATCAGCTTTTTCTGCGCTACGCTTAAACTTGATGGCTTCATGTCAACCTCTTCCGAATCAAGGGCCAGGATGTTTACCACGTTTACATCAAAGATATTAGCTATCTGCTCAAGGCGAGATAAGTTAATATCTGTTACGCCTGTTTCAATTTTTGAAAATGCAGGAATAGAGATGCCCAAACGGTTTGCCACATCTTCCTGGCTCCATCCATGCTGGTGGCGTAATGTCCGGATGTTTTTACCAACGGATTTGTTTGTTTTCTTTTTTACAGTATCGCTCATATCAATTAAATATTAATTAAGGAAAGGGGATACTTATACAATCCAAATGGTATGCCATCATTAAATTACCTTTAAATTAGTGTTATAAAGGCTATTTAATGATGGACTGTGGTGAGGGCTGGGGAATCAATTCCTCAAAGTAGGGATTTTTAACTCTCAGTTTATGTTTACTGAACTATGTAAAGCTTGGCAAATTTTAACAATAACTGCTTTTGTCCTATCTCTTTAAAGAAGATCGTAGCCTTTATATCAGGCTTATTACCCTCAAGAGACAGTACTTTACCGAAGCCAAAACGTTCATGCTCAACCTGCATACCAACCTGCAGATTGGAGGTGTCTGATGGCTTGAAATCGGCCGAAGGTACGTGGGCCTTTGCCAGTATAGATGTGGTTTTTACAGGTGCGGCAGCTGCCGGTTTTGGCTTTGAAAATGTATCAGGTTGTTTGTCCCTGCTCCATGCTTTACGCTCATCGTCAAAAAACGGGTTACTGCCCGATGCAGGTTTGGCGGTATAGTCCAGCTCAAGGTATTTGGCATCAATTTCATCCAAAAAGCGGCTTGGCTCGCAATTGATCAATGTTCCAAACTTAAAACGCGAGGTAGCGTAACTGATATGCAGCTTGCTTTCGGCGCGGGTAACGGCTACGTAAAACAGGCGGCGCTCTTCTTCCAGGTCGCTGCGTGAGTTAAGCGACATTTGTGAAGGGAACAGATTTTCTTCCAATCCAACAACATATACCTGCGGAAATTCGAGACCTTTTGATGAGTGGATGGTCATGAGCGATACCGTTTCGGCATCCTTGTTTTTATCCTTGTCATCATTGGTAAGCAGGGCTACATCCTGCATGAAAATATCAAGGCCTTTTTCTTCAATATCCTCGCGCTCCGAAAACTCCTTGATACCGTTTAAAAGTTCCTGGATATTTTCGTAACGGTTAAGTCCTTCAACCGATTTATCTTCGTAAAGATCCTTCAATAAGCCCGAATGCTGAGCAATATATAAAGCCGATTCATAGGCCGATTTTGTTTTAGTCAGCACCTGGAAACTTTGGATCATAACAGCAAAATTGGAAACCGCACCAGATATTTTTCCTTCCAGGTATTTGCCAGGCTCAACAATCACTTCCCAGGGTGTTATGCCGTGCTGGTCGGCAGCTACAATGATCTTATCAACCGAAGTGTCACCAATACCGCGTTTTGGGTAGTTAATAACACGTTTTAAGGCTTCCTCATCATTAGGGTTAAAGGTGAGCCTGAAATATGATATCAGGTCCTTAATTTCCTTACGCTGGTAAAATGAAAGCCCTCCATATATTTTATACGGAACGCCCAGCTTACGCAAAGCTTCCTCCATAGATCGAGATTGCGCATTGGTACGATAAAGTATAGCAAAGGCCGACCATTTAAGTCCGTTCGAGCTGCGGTCCTGCATAATGGCTTCGGCTACTATTTTACCTTCCTCATTATCGCTGAAGGCGCGCATCACCTTGATCTTTTCGCCCGATTCTTTTTCGGAGAATACGTTCTTTTTAAGCTGATCTTTATTATTACGGATGATGCTGTTGGCCACATTCACAATGTTTTGAGTTGAGCGGTAGTTTTGCTCCAGCTTAAATACCTTCAGATCAGGGTAATCCTTTTCAAAATTGAGGATGTTTTGAATATTGGCGCCACGGAAAGCATAGATACTTTGGGCATCATCGCCTACAACACACAGGTTTTCGTTAACGGCAGCAAGCTTTTTAACAATCAGGTATTGCGAAAAGTTAGTATCCTGATACTCATCAACCATGAGGTATTTAAACTTATGCTGATATTTATTGAGCACATCGGGGTGCAGTTTCAGCAGCTCGTTGGTTTTGTACAGCAAATCGTCAAAGTCCATCGCGCCTGCACGATAGCAGCGGATGGCGTACATCTCGTAGATCTTGCCCATTTGCCCGCGGCCGCTCGAAAAATCGTCGGCCTGGATCTGCTCGTTCTTGTTATATTCCTGCCACGAGATCAGGTTGTTTTTTGATGCCGAGATGCGGTTAAGTACAAAATTTACACTGTACAGCTTATCATCAAGGTTCATTTCTTTTAAAATGGCCCTTAAAACGCTCTTGCTATCGTCGGTATCGTAGATGGTGAAATTGCTGGGATAACCAATTTTTTCGGCTTCCACGCGTAATATTTTGGCAAACACCGAGTGAAAGGTGCCCATCCATATATTTTTGGCTTCGTTGCCAACAACGTGGGTGATACGCTCGCGCATTTCACGGGCGGCCTTGTTGGTAAAGGTTAGTACCAGTATGTTAAATGAATCAACACCCTTGCGTATTAAATGTGCCACGCGATAGGTAATAACACGTGTTTTGCCCGATCCGGCACCGGCAATGATCATCACCGGCCCCTCAGTTTGTTCAACTGCTGCCCTTTGTTCGGGATTTAAACCCTGTAAGTAATCCAAAATCTTTTCCTCTTTCTATGAGGCAGCGAAATTAAGGTTTTGGGGCGAAAGGGGAAAGGATTTCGGATGTCGAATTTGAGATTTCGGATTTGTAGCAAATGACTGATTATTGTCAATAATAAATATTCATTAAAATTGTAACTAATATTAAAAATGGCCGAAACCTTCGAGACTTACACCCGCCGTCCGCTCATTTATAAAATAATGCAGCTGCCTGCAGTTTTACTATTGATTTTCTTTGTAATGGCTCCCTTTAGCAAGAATTTAAATGGGCCTTTATTATTCATAATGATTTTATCTTTCTTTTTTGGCTCTATCGGCTATTTTGTAAACTTGTTTTGGTGGAGCATGCCGAGTTATATAAAAGATGGTGAGTTGGTTTTTGAGGAAGATCGGGTTGTGCTAAATAACACTGTATTTATCTTAGATGACCTGAAATTGATAGAAATAGATTGCCATAATTATGCAGGTAAGC
>NZ_DASVOB010000674.1:0-2901 GCF_036383575.1 Mucilaginibacter sp. | reverse complement strand
CTGGTTATTATACATGGCCTCACAATATACAGCAGGCAAATAGTATTTGCCGGTGTAAGCCGCGTTGAGCATCACATAATAAGTTGATTCCTGACCTTCGTTTAAGCTGAAATAAGTATTCACCCTATCGTCCCGAATATCGCGGTAATCGGATGGCGATGATTTAAATGCTTCATCGCCAAGCAGGCGGGTATTCAATATTTCCCAACCCGAAGGGAAGATCTGGGTGAGGGCAAGGTTATCATATCTGCCGCGTTTACCCGGATTTTTGATATTTACCTGGGCTACAAAATCACTACCCTGTTTTAATGAGGATGGATCTATCGGTTTACCTTTAAGCGAGAAATAGCCAACCCGCATTTGCAATACATCAGGATTGAGAATTGATTGGGTATCCTGCCCCGAAGATGGTTGTCCTTTTTGTATCAGCCTAATGTACAATTTGTTATTGCTGTTGTTTTTAAGGTAAACTTTACCGCCATTACCTGCCAGCGCTCCTTGCCATAAATACGAACTTGTACTAATGTTGGCTTTAGCATTGCCGTTAGCATAGTTAAATTCGAGTTTGCCCGCAGGTTTATTTTGTCCATAGAACTGTGCCAAAGCTATTAGTGAATAAGCTGTGGTTTGAGTACTATACCAATCATCCTGTGATAAACGTGCTGCAACCGTATGCACCAGCCCGGCGGCTTTTTGTTTTTGCTCCAGCAGGGTAAGGGTTTCCAGTATCATGGCCTCATCTCTCAGGTCGGAGCCATAAGTACCATAAAGACTGTTATAAGGTTTAACAGTGGTTGATAATTTGGTTATCATCCTTAATCCAACTTCAGGCTGCCCGGCAAGTTTATAAGCGGCTGCAAGTCGCCATGCTGCGGCATCGCTCAACAATGCAAACTCACGCAGGCGGTTCATTGCGCCCATTTCGGGTGAGCGGGCGAGGGCCAGTAGGTATAAGCGATAGGCCTGGGTAAGGTCGTCTTCGTAGTAATATGGCTGCTTGCGCGGAGCCCAGCTCAGGGCTTTTTCTTTTTGATATTTTTTCCAGCGGTCAATAAAGCCAATCGGCATGCTGAAACCTTTAGCCTGTGCCGCTAACATGAAGTGCCCGGCATAGTTGGTTCCCCATTCGTCCGCTTCACCTCCATAAGGCCAGTAGCTTAAACCGCCGCCCTGTACCTGGAAGCCGTTAAGTCTGTTGATTGTGGCTTTGATATTGCGATCAGTTTCGGCCCTTTGTCTTGGCGAAAGGTCAAGCAACTGGTTCAGATATAACTGCGGGAATGCCGAGGAGGTAGTTTGCTCCACACAACCGTGAGGATACTCTATCAGGTAATCCAAGCGTTTTGAAAGGTTCAACGGTGGGATATAAGCTACCTCAAGGGTGGCTTTATTAGTTCCGTTTATGCCAACGGGTTGATAATCGGTATTCCAAGCCTCACCCGGTGCAAGTTCTTTTTGCAGTATGCGTGTGACTGGTGGGTTAGGGTTGCGTACATTTAGCTCAACATCATAAGCTGCCGTTTCCGAACCGCTTTTAGCAATTATTTTTACTTTACCTACGCCAACAAAATCCTTAACATTTAAATCAAAGGTTATCAGCTGATCACCGGGCTTATCAAAGGTCAGTGTTTTTTGATTATTGCCGCTCAGATTGCTAAAAGCGTTGCTCTGTACCTGCACGCTCACGGTTTTGATATTGTTTTCCATAGCGAAAACCGTAACCGGTAACTGGATACTTTCTGATGGGCCAAGAACACGTGGTAGGGTAGCCAGGATCATCAACGGTTTTTTAACTGCTACAGCTTTTTCGGCTATGCCATAAGCGCCATCGTGCCCGGCTACTATCATAGCCTTAACAGAACCTACGTATTGCGGCAATATAAAGCGCTGTGTTTGCTTTTCGCCGGCATTGAGGTGGAAAGGTCCAAGGAATTTTACAACGGGCTTAAAGCGGTTTACAGACACGTTTTTGTTATTGCCGAGGTTTCCATCACCGCCTATACTTAAAATACGTTCCAGCCCACCGCCGAATGCGCCTATCACATAGTCAAAAAGGTCCCAAGTTTTTACGCCTAAGGCTTCGTGTGCATAAAAAGTATCATGCGGATCGGGGGTTTTGTAATTGGTGATATCCAGTAACCCTTCGTCAACAATGGCAATGGTATAGGTCATTTCCTTGCCCGATGCTTCTGATACAGTAATGGCCGATTGCGTTTCAGGCCTGATCTTGTCAGGCATGCTGATGATAGGTTTCAATATCGTTTCAGGATTTTCAACCTTTAGCGGAATAGCACCATACATGCGGATGGGCAGGTCATTAACCGTTTGCGAATGTCTTTGCAGCAGCGTAACGTTTACAAAAACGTTTGGCGCCATGCTTTCATCAACTGTAAAGGTGTATCTGGTTTGTCCCTTTTTTGTATCTATCCAGGTAGTTTTTAAAACCTTGCTGCCGTTTTCAAAACTGATCAGCGCGCGACCGTCCTGACCTGTTGGAATGGTCAAGGTAGCCTCATCACCAACTTTATAAGCGGCCTTATCTGAAGTGAATGATAACATCGCAGCCTCGGTAGGATTGGTTGATTGCAACCTTTCCGACCAGTTTGGCCAATCAACATAAATGATCTTACCAGTTGAGTGTCCGGTTTGCTCATCTTTAACCTTGATAAGGTACCGGCCCCAGTCGGCTTTATTGATATGCAGTTTCCATTTGCCTGCGCCGTTGGTCAGTTTTACAGTTTCGGTTTTAATGAGCTTGTTGTATTTATCCTGGGTAAAGTTGCTCATCTCATCGCCGGTTTGATCCCACCACCAGCGCCACTGTACTTTGTACAATTCAACCTGCACATCGCGGCTACCTGACAGGGCATTGCCATTTACATCTACATCGGCAATATCAAC
>NZ_DASVOB010000673.1:0-11427 GCF_036383575.1 Mucilaginibacter sp. | reverse complement strand
TGGGCAAGTGCGATTCCCCTCTTGAGAGGGGTGTAGGGGTGTGTTTCTGCTTTGATACTCGCTTGCATAACACACCCCTGCTAACGCTCTTTCCCATCGCGCCCCCTCTCAAGAGGGGAATTAAAAAACTTTTATCGCCGTTGTTGGTGTTGTCACCAACAACTCACCGATCCTATAGAGACACTCCTCTCTTCCACGGAATAAAATCATCCTGGCCGAGTTTTACTGATTTCGGTTCCGCCTCGCCGCTGGCTACTTTTATTACGTAATCCAGGATCCGCTCGCCGGCCTGCTGGATAGTTTCGGAACCTTCAATGATGGTACCGCAGTTGATATCGATAATATCGGGCATGCGCTGAAACATTGCCGTATTGGTTGATAGCTTGATAACCGGTGTAACAGGGTTACCTGTCGGCGTACCCAAGCCGGTGGTAAACAATACGATATTGGCGCCTGCTCCTACTTCGGCTGTGGTACTTTCCACGTCGCTGCCCGGGGTACATAATAAATTCAAACCAGGTTTAGTTACCTTTTCAGGATAATCCAAAACCGCAGTCACTGGTGATGTACCGCCTTTTTTTGCTGCCCCTGCCGATTTAATAGCATCAGTGATCAATCCATCACGGATATTTCCCGGCGAAGGGTTGGCATAAAAACCGGAACCATCGGCTTCGGCGCGAGCATTGTAAGTGGTCATGAGGTGCATGAAACGGTTAGCCGTTTCTACATCGATACAACGATCGCTCAGCTCCTGCTCCACTCCACAAAGTTCCGGAAATTCTGAAAGGATCACCGAGCCGCCCATGGTAACCAGCAGATCGGACAAATAGCCCAACGCCGGGTTTGCCGAAATGCCCGAAAAACCATCCGACCCCCCACACTCCAAACCAACACAAAGTTTTGATAAAGGTGCCGGCTGACGGGTAGTTTCATTGGCTTTTACTAAACCTGCAAAAGTTTGCTTTAAAGCCTGTTTCAACAGTTCGCTTTCGGTACCTACTTTTTGCTGTTCCAATACAACCAGCGGTTTGCTGAAATTAGCGTCACGTTTGGCAATTTCATTTTGTAAAATGCTTACCTGTGCATGCTGACAGCCTAAACTTAATATAGTTGCACCAGCCACGTTGGGATGCGTGATATAACCTGCAATCAATCCGCAAAGTGCATCAGAGTCTTCACGTGTACCGCCGCAGCCCAGGCTATGACTCAGGAATTTGATCCCGTCGATATTTTTAAATAAACGTTTGGCGTTTGGCTTATCTTCAGTAGCCTGGATATCAGCATTCAGAATTTCTTCAACCGATTTACCCGCCTGGTAAAGTTCCATTAGCTGCTCAACATCACCTTCGTAGCTTTTGGCTTTTTTATAGCCCAGCTTATCAACCAAAGCTTCTTTAAGCACGTTGATATTCCTGTTTTCGCAAAAAACAAGCGGTACTACTATCCAGTAATTTCCGGTACCTACTGACCCATCGGTACGGTGGTAGCCCATAAAGCTTTTGCCGTCAAAATTCCCTGTATCTGGCTGGTGCCATTGTAATTTGCGCTCTCCTAAATGAAAACCTTCGGCGGCGTGGTGTACGTTTTCGGTGGTTAACAAGCCCCCCTGCGGTATAGTTGACGATGCTTTGCCAACCAGTACGCCGTACATGTAAATTTCCTTCCCTTCGGGCAACTCATTGATCGCAAATTTATGCTTGGCTGCCACTTTATCTACTAGTGTAAAAGTTTGTCCATCAAACGAGATAACGGTACCCTGCGGCAGGTCCTGAAGGGCTACCAGTACGTTATCATGCGGATGGATCCTTAAATATGTTTCTTTTTGTGTTGACATTGTATATGATCGGTCCCTTTTTAGTAAGGACAATATTTTTTTGCTTATTGCTGAAGCGTGAGTTCAATTACCGGAATTTCGTAATTCGGTTTCTTTGCCGGTAAAATTACTTCCAGGTCATCCCCATTAGTTTCTTTATATAAAAGCTCCGAGCTATCGTTCAAAAACTGCGCGTATTTGATCTTGCCTTTATATCCGGGCAGTATCAGTTTCCCCTGCGGATAGCTGAACAATTGTACATACAATTTACCGGCTGCTTTGTTGTAAGTAAGTTTGGTTCCTTCAGGTATTTTATAGGCATCGGGAGCGTAAGTACAATTGTAAATAGATTTACTGTTGGCATGCATCCAGTAAGCCAAACTATCCAGCGCATTGTTAGCGCGGTAATCAAACTCGCCGCGCGCAGTTGGCCCAACGTTCAGGATCAGATTGCCGCCATTACTTACCGAAGTAATTAACAGGTCGAGCAACTGACGGTGGGTTTTCCAGGTATTTTCATCCCGGTAGTATCCCCATGAACCTGAAAATGTTTGGCAGGTTTCCCAGGTTTTGCCTCGGTATTTAGCCAGTTCGGCAGTACTTACCTGTTCAGGTGTTTCAAAATCAGCACCGTCTTTATATTCTTCCAGGTTCAGACGGTTATCTACAATAATACCCGGCTGTAGCTTCCTGATCAGTTTAAGCAGTTCAACTGATCCCCACTCGTCTTTACCTTTACCATGTCCATCTTTACGAGGGAACGAGAAATCAAGCCAAAGAATATCAATTTTGCCGTATTTTGTTAAAAGCTCGGTGATCTGATCGCGCATGTACTGGCGGTATTTGGCCATATCTCGCCCTTTGTTCAGCTTAGCGTACGATGCATCACTTTTATCAGCAGGAGACTGCGGGTGGATCTCATCAATAGTATATTGCGGGTGGTGCCAGTCTAACAGCGAATAATAAAAGCCCACTTTTAAACCCTGTGCGCGGAAAGCGTTCACATACTCGCGCACCAGGTCGCGTTTAGCCTTGGTATTTGGCGCCTTGTAATCGGTAAATTTTGAATCGAACAGACAAAAACCTTCATGATGCTTGGTGGTTAACACGGCATATTTCATACCGGCTGCTTTGGCTTGCTTAGCCCATTTTTGCGGATCGAATAGGTCTGGGTTAAACTGGTCGAAATATTTCTGATAACCGGCGTTGTCAATTTTTTCGTTGTGCTTTACCCATTCGTGGCGGGCAGCCTGCGAGTACAGTCCCCAGTGAATGAACATACCGAAACGGTCGTCCTTCCACCATTCCATGCGTTTATCTTTTTGGGCATCGGTTTCGGTGCCTATCATCTTTTGTGCAAATACCGATGGGGCCATCAGCAATACAAACATCAGCAGTAATTGTAGTTTTTTTAGCATCGCTATTCTTTTTTATAATGAGAAAACTTTATCCATTAAAACCCATTTGGCACCCACTGGCGCATTTTTTACCGGCGACTGGTAGCCCCACATCAAATCTTCCCACTCCTGTACTTTAGGGTTTGCAGCGTCAATAGCTGCCGATTTCTCGAAGCTGAAAGTATCATCCACTTCCATGATCATGACCATGCGGGTATCGAAACGGTAGATCTCCATATTGGTGATTCCCTTGGCAACAATGCTGTCATGAATTTCGGGCCAGATGGCTTCATGGTGTTTTTCATACTCGGCAATGAGTGCCGCGTCGTCTTTCAGATCGAGGGTTAAACAGTATCGTTGGCTCATAGAATAGCTCTCAAAAAAGTTTATATCGGTAATACAAAGAAATAAGGTTTGAGGCTAAATAATTATCGAAAATTAAACAAAACGTTCAACTATTTTGGCATAGGACCGCTGATTGATTTGATTACGCTGATTGCGTTGATTTTGAACCTTGATTTTTAGGATTAGAGGATTACCGTGATATTGTCTGAACCGGGATTTGGGGGGATTAGTCGGATGAACCGGATTTTACCGGAGCTTTGTCTGAACTCGAATTTATTGAATTAAAGAATTTATTGAATTTGCTTAGCATTCTGTTAATTCCTTAATTCAATAAATTCGAGTTCAGACATCATCCCAACAATCCTCTAATCCTAAAAATCATGGTTCATTATCCATCATTCCTCAACGAACTCGTCGGGTTAGCCAATGCAGCTCTGAAGGTTAAATAAAACGTAGTTGCCACCGCAATTGCCACCAGTGCGAAAACCGGCACAACAAATTGCCACCATGTTAACTGCACCCTGAAGGCATAACGGTTAAGCCATTGGTTAATGAAAATATATGCCAGCGGGATTGCCACAATACTTGATATAAAAATGAGCTTTACCACATCCCAGGTAAGCAGGGAGATAATATTTTGCACCGATGCGCCGAGCACTTTACGTACGCCGATCTCTTTGGTACGTCGGGCAGCCGAATAGGCCGTTAAACCGAACAGGCCAATGCAGGCAATAAATATAGCCAGAGAAGCAAACAGCGTAAATACGTGGCCAAACTGGGTATCCTGGGCATATTGTCGGTTGTAAAAATCGTCAAGGAAAAAGAAATCGAATGATGATTCGGGGAAGGTATTATTCCAGGTAGCCTTGATATTATCGACCATCTGGCGCATATTGCCTCCATTTACTTTTATCGAGATATAATCGGCCGGGATCCATGGCAGTTTGGGATCCATGAACAGCACAACCGGCGTATATTTTTTTTGAAGCGATTGCTGGTGATAGTCTTTTACTATACCGATGATCTCGTTGGGTTCTTTATCTAATGTTTCAATCCAAACCTTTTTGCCTACGGCATCCTGCGGCGATTCAAAGCCGAACTGTTTTACAGCAGCTTCGTTCATCACTAAACCAACAGAATCTGCCGGGCGACTTTTATCAAAAGCCCTGCCGGCTATTACCTGCAAGCCATAAGTCTTAATAAAATCGTGATCGGCACGGAGCATTTCATAAGTGCGCTCTTCCGATTTAGGAGCGCCGAAACGCCTGTCAGCTAAAAATTTTCCTACCTCCTTGCCCGGCACTGCGCCGGAAAGCGTCACAGCTTTAACACCTGCAAAGGCTTGTAGTGTAGTTTTAAAACTGGCTGTTTTTTGATTGTAGTTTGGCGTGTTAACCGGCATTTTCACCACAATGGTTTGATCAATATTCACCCCGGTATTTTGGCTGTTCATGTAAACTATCTGCCGGTAAACCGCAAAAGTACCTGCAATGAGCAATACCGAAGCCATAAACTGGAAAGCTACCATTCCGCGGCGCATAAGCACGCCGCTTTTTGAAAAAGCAAAGCGCCCTTTAAGTACCGCTATCGGCTTCATCCGAGCCAGCACCGTTGCCGGGTAAATACCCGAAAGCAGGATACTGCCAATAAAAACAGCCGCCAGTTTTAGATACAAAGCGCTGTCGAACAATAAGCCATACGAACCTTCGCCATATAAATAGTTCATGACGCCATAATGCCCGGCTAATACCAGTACTAAAGCTATCACCAGGGCAGCCAGATTAATGATAACCGATTCGGCAAGGAACTGCATGATCAATTGCGGTGCATGTGCGCCGCTCACCTTCCGTATGCCAACCTCTCTCGCCCTGTCTACCGATTTGGTGGTAGCCAGGTTGATGTAATTGATACAGGCAATCAGCAGGATAATATAGGCTATGATACTCAGAAAATCTACCGCAAAGCGATTGCCTTTCACCTCAATTTCGTTGGGTTTGGCTGGGTTAAGATGGATGTCCGCAAGCGGAACCAGTCTTATCGTCCATTTAAGGTCTTTTAAAGAAAGACCCGTTTTATAGCGCTCGGCCAATGCCGGGAATTTGGCTTCAACCGTCGCCGGGCTTGCGTGGGGCTTCAGCTTTACAAACGTGTAACTTTCATGCAGGTACCAGAAATCCTTTTCAAACTTAGGGATGGTAGCCCATGATACCAGGAAGTTGAACTGCATAGTTGAGTTAGCCGGCAAATCTTTAAACACCCCGGTAACCATACAATGATAACTATCACCGAGCGTGGTTATATCTAAAAACTTGCCCATCGGCTCATCATTACCAAAATACTTTTTAGCAGCCGATTGAGAAATTACTATCGAGTTAACTTCATTAAGGGCAGTAAGCTTATCACCCTTAAGCATCGGGTATGCAAAAAAGTTAAAGAAATTGCTGTCGGCAAAGCAAACATGTTCTTCCCTGAATTTGATGTTATTGTATTTAACAACCCGCTCCGCATTGTGCCAGTCGATACGGGCGTACGATTCAATTTCGGGAAAATTGGCTTTCATGGCGGTTGCGTAGCCGTTGGTGCTGGTTGGCCAGCTGTCGCTGAGGTTATCGCCACGGTAAAACTGGCTCTCAACCCGGTAAATATTAGCCGCATCTGGATGCATCCTGTCGAAACTCTTCTCAAAATTCACATAAGCGAATATTAATATGAACGCCGCCATGCCTAAAGCAAGCCCGATAATATTAATGAACGTATAGGTTTTGTTTTTGACAAGGTTTCGCCAGGTAACAAGCAGGATATTGCGGATCATATTGTAAGAGGTTGAGGTTTACAATATAGGGATATTATAGTAAAATGTCATTGCGAGGAGGCACGACGAAGCAATCGCACGGAAGCACAGCCGCCCTGTATAGTATGCGATTGCCACGCTATCGCTCGCAATGACATTTTTTTTATTGCTATCCCTTCTTCGTAAACTCTTTCTGATACATCAACGGACTTTTACCGGTTACCTGCTTAAAATGCTTGTGAAAAGTAGAGAAGTTATTGAACCCGCTGTCGTAACAAAGCTGTTTGATGTTGAGCTTATTTTCGATGAGCAGTTTACATGCGTAGCCTACTTTTATTTCGATCACAAACTGTGAGTAGGTTTTGCGGGTTTTTGATTTAAAGTAGCGGCAAAAGGAATTGGCGCTTACGCCTGCTATATCAGCAATTTCCTCCAGGTATATCTTTTTACGGAAGTTACGTACCGAGTATTCGTAAATATTATTGAGCCTGTCGCTTTCCGACTCGTTATGATCGTACTTAAAACCTATAGAAGTTAAATAATTAAGCGGCGAACTACCTGCTATGGTATTCAGCGCTTTTAGCAGCATGATGATCCTGTCGGCACCATCGGTATTGAGCATGGAAGCTAAAATGCCGGCCACCTGTTTCTTTGTTTCGCCGTTTATCTGCAAACCTCGCTTTGAGCGCTCAAGCAATACCTTGATCAGCTTGTTTTCCGGGAGCTGAAGAAACTGATCGCCCCAAAAGTTTTCACAAAAATGCACCACGATGGTATCAACCGGCACCTGGTCGCTACCGTTATTAAAGTACATATCGTCAAAGCGCCAATAGTGCGGAAGGTTTGATCCAACCAGCACCATATCGCCGTCTTCAAACTGTTTAATGCTATCTCCTATAAACTGCGTCCCGCCCCCTTTTGTGAAATAAATGAGCTCCAGTTCGGGATGGCAATGCCAGCGATTATTGATATCCGGTAATACGTCATGCCTTACGCTAAAGGAATGCGCCGGATCGGCAGAAACTTTGAGTAAAAGCGGTTTCATTCAGTTTTATTTACAAACAACGGGCTAAATGTAGTCAAAAACTGTAAAAATTGCTTATTTTCTTAAGAAAGTATAAAGTTTATATTTTTTTAACATTATATTCAGCTACCAATTAAACTCAAACCAACTCACAATGAAAATTAAGCATTTACTGCTATTAGTACCACTTCTGTGTCCTTTTCTTTTAAAAGCTCAAAGCAATTTCAAACCCGGTTATGTTGTTACTATTAATGGCCAAACTATCCAGGGGGTTATTAACGAAAAAGAGTGGGATGCCAACCCAACAATTATCAACTTCAAAACCTCGTTGAACGGGGCCGAAGTAAAAAACTATACGCCAAATGATATTGTATATTTTGAAATAACCAACTCGGTAGCATATCAGCGTTACAGCGGTTTTGTTAGTACCGACGAAACAAATATTTCAAGATTGTCGCGAGGCCGCGATTCAAGTAAAAAGCAGGACGTTATATTCTTAAAACTGCAGCAAAAGGGACCTAATGTATCTTTGTACTCCTATAACGACGCGATTAAAATGCGGTATTTTATAGCTGACAATAAAGCCGGCAAAACCTTTGAATTGTTATTTAAACAATATTTTATTCCCGACATGGGCCCCGTTACCCACGTCGAAAATGAATTCATACCTCAGTTATATGATCTGGCCACAAAATATAACCCTTCATCAGTAGAGCTAAAACAAGAAATTGAACAGGGCAGCTATAAAACCCCTGTCTTGAGGAAAATATCGAGAATGATAAACGACATGGCTGTAGACAATATGCACTATGAAACTCCATCATCCTTTGATTTCTTTGTTGGCGCAGGTGTATCCGCCAGTAAATTTAAATTCGGGGGCGAATTGCCATTTCGCAATGCCAACGACAGTAAAACAACGTATGGCCCAACATTCTCGGCAGGTGTTAACTTTTACACAAATGCAAAAATAGGGAGGGCAGTATTCAGAGCCGAACTGATGTATTGGACAAGTTCTAACGAAACAATGGCCGATCTCTATTACGGTCAGCCTGATAAGCCAAAAATAAAATATCACTTTGATCAGCGTAATATAACTGCCTACCCGCAATTTATTTATTACTTATACAACACTAATGCAATCAAATTTTATGGTGGTATAGGCGTAACTGTAAGTTTTGCCAAATACACTCAGGTAATCAGTTCGACAAGTACATCAGCCTCAAATAATAACTTATTATCGTTCGATAAAAATTGGCTGGGGTTTCCGATAAGAGCCGGTTTAATCATCAACAAAGCGTTTGAGGTCAATGCCTCTTATGCAATTCCTACAACGATAAATAGCGGCGATAAAATATCAGGAAATTATTCAATTAAACAAAGCAGTTTTAAAGCGGGAATAAATTATCATTTTTCAATTAATTAAAAGATAATGTATTAACTGCTTAAGCATTATTAATAACTCATAATATTAATAAGAGAATAAAGAAAATAAACAATATTTAATTAAAATCGTAAATATCATAAAACCCCGGTTGGTGCATTAACGTATAATTAATAAAAAAAGGGGCGCTCCGTATCTCACCCCGGAACGCCCTGTAGTTATCTGATGATAACATCAACTAAATCTCAGATCATCATGTTGTTTGATCTGACTCACCATCTTTCTCAGGGATGGGAAGGTTTTTAATATTTTATGAACCTTGCCGTTCTTTAAAACGGTGTCGGTCCGCCGGGGCCGCCGCCCGGAGGTGGACCACCTGGTCCGCCGCGTTCCTGGGTTGGCCGCTTACCGGCAAATTTCTGTAGTTTAAGCGTAAAGGTTAACAGGTAGTAACGGCCCAAACGGTTACTGTTGGTTTGAGTGATGTAGCTACCGTTTTGAGTAGTGGTATACCCGGTATTTTCATTAAACACATCCATTACCGAAAAACGCAGCGTACCGGCGTTGCCTTTCAAAAAGCGGCGTTCCACATAAGTATTCAATATATTGGGATTGGTAGCACCGGTATAGCCATAATAGATCATTTTTGAATAATCATAGCTCAAAGTCCAGTCTTTAAAATAGCTTTTGCCGTTAACACCCAGGTTAAGGGTTTGGAAGTTGCTGTTAACGTTTGCCTGTTTAATAGAATTGCTTGACGTATTAACACTATAAGTAGTGCTTGCTTCGGCATCAATAACATCAGTAATGCTCACCCTGAAGCGCGCGCCTTGAGATAACACCAGATTTTTGGCTATATTTTTCTCGGTTGTCATGTTATAGGTAGCAGAGTCGACATTACTTATATATGAGACGTTGTTATTGTACGAAATGTTACCGATCATGAACAAATTATATTTTCTTTTTTCCCAAGGCTTGGCAAACACGTAAAATCCCTGTGCCGAATAATACCCATCGGCATTTAAATACTGGGTTAAAATACTCCCGGCCAGCTTACTATTAGGCGCATAATTTTTAGGGTAGGTAATGGTATTGGCTACTATTTTATTATCCGTTTTAATGAACGACAGGTTGCTGAAAAACACATTACCGCTTTCAAAATTGAACTTATTGTACTTTAAAGATAGCGTGTTATTAAACTCTGGCTTCAGATCGGGGTTACCTTGAACCGGGTATGATGCATTACTGAAATCAGTAACCGGCTGTAATTCCGTATAAGTAGGCTGGTTGCTGCTGCCGTTATAATTTAAACTAAGTGATTGACTGCGCGAAAAGTTATAGATAAACCTGGCAGTAGGTGCCCAGTTAAATGTGTTGTTATTGGTTGTAAATGGTGTGCCATCAACTATCGACGATCCTTTTAACAACGTTGGCTGTGCTACTACACCTAAAGTATAGTTATATTTTTTGTCGATAAAGCGATAGTTAAGCCCGAACCTGTTGGTAACAAAAGTTGAATTATAGTTATTGCTCAACAAATCGTATCGGTTGATATTTCCGTCATCCGCAAGGGTATCAGTAGCCCTGTCAGCAGTGGTGTAGGCGTAGTGGTAAGCATAGTTAAGTTCCAGATAGCCTTTCTTGCTGATAGGCTCCATGTACGATACTGTAGTCCCCACGCTGTCGGTACGGCTATCGGTATTGATGAACTGGTTTAATGGTGCATTACGGGCACCATCAATATAAGTGTAAACCGGGTTTTGATATTTATTAATGGTGTAACTGCCCGCGCCAACATTTACGCTGAAGTTACGCCCATGACTATTAAGCTTGTGGTTAAACAACACATTAACACCATAATTGGGTTCGGTTGATTTACTAAGGTTTGCGAGGCTATAGTTCGATACCGTTTCCGAATTTCTGAGCAGCAAGCTTGTAGCATCAGATGTGGTGTTGGTGCTGGCATAAGCATATGTTGGGGTGATCTTTACATAATTCATAGTATCGGGTTTATACTCGATATTAAAGTTAACCCGGTGGTTCAGCTTTTCGTCCTGCTGGTTATTGGTTTGCGTATTGGTACTTGGGTTGGTTGACGAAAGGTTATTTTGAATAGTACTACTGATGGTGTTCACCGAATTATCGGCAAAGCTGTAGCTACCATAAGCGGTAATTTTCTTGCCCCAGCTATCGCGATAATTGAAACCGAACGACCGTGCTGTAGTGATCCCGTTTGATGAACTGCTGTTTGATCCCGGAGGGCCACCCGGGCCGCCACCCCTCGGACCACCGCCACCGAAAGTAAACAGGTTGGTATTGGTGTTATTCAGGTTACCTAAAAATGCCAGCTGCCTGTCGCCGCTAAAGCTAAACACATTGGCCGAAGCTACATACCTGTTACTCTCTTTATCACTTGATACACCCGGAATGGCATCACGACCACCACCTAAGCTGGCCTGTCCAAAGTATCCGTAGTTTTTATTTTGCTTAATGGTGATGTTCAATACCTTATCAGGCTCTCCCGTTTTTATACCGGTAATATTGGCCTGATCGCCATAATCATCAATGATCTGGATGTTTTGCACAATATCAGCAGGTAGATTTTTAGTGGCTGTTTTAACGTCGCCTCCAAAAAAATACTTTCCGTTAACACGCACCTTGGTAACACTTTTACCC
>NZ_DASVOB010000672.1:0-3501 GCF_036383575.1 Mucilaginibacter sp. | reverse complement strand
ACCGTTTTCAGATCGGCAGTGTTTTTAATTACTATTTTGGGAGCGACGTTTACTTCAGAATAAGTATCGATATAGTATTTTCTGTCGGGCGAGAAGGTTATGTTGTGGTTGCCTTTTTCGGGCGTTAAGTCAACAAGGTTTTTACCATCAAAGCCTATCCGGTAATAGTGCATAAAGTATGGGTCCTCTCCTTCATTTTTACCGCTTCCTTTAAACCAGATCTGCCTTTTTTTAACATCAACACTGTCAACATCGCGTACTACCCAATCGCCTTTGGTTACCAGCTTTTCTTTGCCGGTTAGCTCATCAACAAGGTAAATATGACGCCATCCGTCTTTTTCAGTTACCCAAACTATCTCGTGTGTTTTAGCGCTGTAATAAGTGTAGATCCGTTGCTCGTAAATAAAAGTATTTGTTTTTTCATCAATGATGTTACGGGTTTTTCCATTGGTAATGTCTACCTCAATAACCCTGAAACGCTGATGCCCGCGATCTGCCTTTTCATAAGTAAAATAGCGGCTGTTTCCATCGCGCCAATGCAATTGCGGTGCACCAAAAAAGTCTATCTTTTCGGCATCGGTCTTTATAGCGCTTTTATCGGCGATGTTGAATATGTACTGCTGGTACGAGGTAAACTCATCACCCGGCTGATCGTATTCATGCGATTTCAGCACCGCGCGCGTAGTACCCGGTACCGAGCTCAGCAGGTAATAAACCTCTTTCGTTTTTTTCGGATCGATGCGGTACCCGACCAGATGCTTGCTATCCGGCGACCAGGTAAGTTCGCCGTAAGGCTTATCTAAATTGCCATCCGTAGTTAATTTGATCTCGGTTGAACCTTTAAGCGATTTAACAATAATATTACCACCTTTTACAAAAGCCGCCCATTGTTTATCCGGCGATACCGAATCGGCAGTTATACCTTCCCAGCGGTAATGGCGTACCTGCAAAGGTTTATCGTTATCATAACTTTGGTGTATGGTATCGGTAGTTTTACTGCATTGAAGCGTGGCCAAGTCGCACTTAAGCCAGGTATTGCTTGTTTTAAAAGTGGCCTGCTTTTTATCGGCACTAAGAAACATATCTTCAATCCGGAAGCCGCCTTCTTTTACGGGTTTACCTGTTGCTTTGCTTACTTCCGCTGCCAGTTGCCCGCTTTCAAAGATGGTTTTCTTAGTCCCTTTTTCGGGTTCAACAACTATGTAAGATGTCTGATTATTAGCAATTCTTTTACTGTACCAGAATTGGTTACTGCCGGTCTGCCAGTTAGGTCGCACGTTGGTAACGTACGGGGCCTTTTTTAATGCAGAATCGAGCGCATCGGCTGCTTTATAGTTTTGCAGCACTTCCGTATGAGTGGGGTAATAAGGAGTAGCTTTTTGTTGTGCATCGGCTGACTTGCCCGCGGCTGCTAAAAAAACAGTTAACAGTAAATATTGGTGGTACCTTGCCATAAGTTATAGTGTTGCGTAAAAGTACCCAACATAGGTCAAATGATGTTTCCATAAATTAACACATCATAGCAGGCATTTAGCAAAATCGGCCCGCATCTTTGCAGATGCGGGCCGATTTGTTTCGTTATTAGAATGATGGAAAAATCGTTTTTAATCAGGAGACTCCTATGGAGTCAAATACAGATTTTATTATTTCGCTATAAACATGATACTCCTACGGAGTTTTTAATGTTTGCTCTTAATAAAACTCCGTAGGAGTATCATGTTTATAGCCCGATTAAACTGCATAAAAAGGCTCCAGCGGAGCCTCCTATAAACTATTAAACTATCCTCTTAACGCCTCAATTTCCTGGCGGGTTTTAGGCAGGTATTTACCCAATAGCTGGCTGCCTGTATCGGTTATTAAAAAGTTATCTTCAATACGGATGCCGCCGAAATCACGATAGGTGTTCAGCACATCGTAATTAATAAACTCGCTGAATTTCTTTTCGGCCTGCCAGCGGTCAATCAGCTCGGGGATGATATAGATGCCCGGCTCAACAGTAAGCACATATCCTGCTTCCAACTCGCGGCCTAACCTTAATGATTTTAAGCCGAAAACGGTTTCCTTCTTCAGCGTATCGGTATAACCAACGTATTGCTCGCCCAGATCTTCCATGTCATGGGTATCCATGCCCAGCATGTGGCCTAAGCCGCATTGAAAAAACATGGCGTGGGCTCCGGCGGCAACGGCCTCGGCAGGGTCACCTTTCATCAGGTTTACCTGCTTAAGGCCCTCGGCCAGTTTTTGACAGGCCTGGATATGCACATCTTTATAGCGGACGCCCGGCTTAAGCATACCGATGGCATGATCCATTGAATTAAGCACTACATCATATAACTCCCTTTGGCGGGTGCTGAACTGCTTGCCTACCGGGAAAGTACGGGTCAGATCGCCGCCATAGTGCATCGCATTCTCGGCGCCAATGTCGCTTAATACCATATCACCTTCTTCCAAAACATTACCGTAATAATGCGTGTGCAGGGTTTGGCCATGTTTAGTGATGATAGCAGGATACCCTAAGCGTGAATCGTTAGCTATAGCTACTTCATGTGCTTTGGCAACCAGCTCATACTCCCTGATACCGGGGCGGGCATATTTCATTACGGCAAGTTCCATATCAACGCTGATGGATACAGCCTTTTCTATTTCAGCTACCTCCAGCGGGGTTTTGATCACCCGTTGGGCTATTACAGCTTTTACCAACTGTAATGAAACGCGACCGGCAACATCTTCCAGACTGGTATTTAACCAATCGGCCAGCTTGATCTTGTTTTCCGGGCGATAAGGTGGCAGGATATGAACCGGGCGACTGCCAGTAACCGCTTTATGGATATAATGCTTAATTTCGGCATAAGGCCTGGTTTGTGAAACGCCAACCAGCGCGGCCATTTCGCCTACCGAGGGAAGTGTACCTGTCCAGATGATATCATCAATGGTAAGGTCATTACCGAAGATCACCTCTTCGCCGGTATCGGTATCAATAATAGCCGCCAAACCCGCTACATCAAGTCCGAAGTAATATAGAAAGCTGCTATCCTGCCTGAACAGGTAGGTATTGTCTTTATAGTTCATGCTGCTCTCCTCGTTCCCTAACAAAACGATGATGCCATTGCTGCCCATGCTTTGTTTTAAAACATTGCGGCGCTGTACGTAAACCTGCTGATCAAAAAGTTGAAGTTTCATAACACAAAATTAAACATGCCGGCAACTCAAGGCTGCCGGCATGTGCAAGTATAATTTAAATTTGATTATCTGTTGACGTTTAACGCCGTACTATTTCTTCCATTCGCCATCAAACAAACGCCAGATCTTTGTCGGGTTAGCTTGTTGTAAAGCCAGCGGCAACAATGCGTCCGGGCAGTTTTGAAAGCAAACCGGGCGTACCCACCTTTTAGCCGCGTTGATACCTACCGCGGTAAAACGGCTATCGGTAGTGGCCGGGAACGGGCCACCATGTACCATACTGGCACAAACCTCAACACCGGTTGGTACGCCATTAAACAG
>NZ_DASVOB010000671.1:0-10215 GCF_036383575.1 Mucilaginibacter sp. | reverse complement strand
CTATCTCTTTTATTAGTTGCTCACGTAAATTGGCCGGAAGATGGCTGCGCTTGTCATCTCGCACTACCCGTAATATCTCCTCGTTTTCCTTTTTCATACACCTTTTTTAGTGTATAGTTTTTTCCGGACGAGTCACCTTTTATCAGAACCAATCCAAAACTATATGCAGCTTCTTGGATCAATGACTTACAGCGTTTATAGACGAGCTATCCAACGCTCTTATAAATGCAACTATTTCCTTTTTTTCTTTTGGAGAGAGGTGTAAGTGATCCGAAGCCAGCGTTTGGTTTGGCACTCTCAGTCCCATACCTGCGCCGCCGCCCTGGTCATAAAAGTCAACGACCTCTTCCAGGGTTTTATATATGCCGTTGTGCATGTAAGGAGCTGTTTTAGCTGCATTACGTACCGTTGTTACCTTAAAAGCATGCCGGTTAAAATCCTGTGGCTGGATGGTAAACAAGCCGGGATCCGGATCGATGACCTTAGCGTTTTTGCTTTTTGGAACACCGATAACTTCGGCCTCCATCTGTACATATCTTGGTGGAAGGGTACTGTTAAATAAAGGGAGATAATGGCAGGTGGAACATTTGGCTTTGCCCATAAATAGGTTAAAGCCATTGACCTCAGTTTGGGTAAGCGATTTTTGATCACCACGCATGTAGGCATCAAAGCGGCTGTTGAGCAAGGTAAGGCTACGTATATAACTGGCCAGCGCGTTCATGATCTCTGCGGTATCTATAGCAGCCCTGTTTTTAACCGGAAAAGCATCAGCAAACAAATCGCGATAGGTTTTATCCTGCCAGAGCTTTTGTGTCGAAAGCTTCATATCGCCGTGCATTTCGTCGGGGTTGGCTACTACGTCATTCACCTGGTCTTCCAGGGAAGCCGCACGCAGGTCATAGAATTGCGCGGGTTGCAGTGCTGCATTGATCAGGGTAGGCGTGTTCCTGAAGATCTTTTTTTTACCGGTGATGTCCAGGTTTTTGATAAGACCGTCGCTGAAAGCCTTATCAGGCTGGTGGCAGGATGCGCAACTGCGGGTCATGGTACCCGACAACCGGGTATCAAAAAAAAGTTTTTTACCCAGGGCTATCTTTTGTGTTGTAGCAGAATCTTCCGGGGCGTTAATGTAGGCATTCCGGTTAAAGGCGTTTTGATCAAATAGGGTTGGGGCATCCTGGTTCAGCAAGCGGTTGTAATGGATATCCGGCAGGTTTAATTGTTTATGCAAACGGGTTAGCTCCATGGTTAACGGGTTGGCATAAACTGTAATAAATGCGGCCCGGTCAAAGCGGTTAAAAGCTGTGGGGTGGGAAAGATATTGTACAGCTCCGCCAAAAAGCCGCGGCAAGCGGTTGTCATCTCCCTGCGTATAGCGGGTAGCAACCTCCTGTACACTACTCAGGGCAGCGGCCGATTCCGCAAAACACTGCCGGGCAAGCGGATTGTCAAAATTATTTAACCCCAACGCCTCCACCCGGAATACTTCCAACTTTGCGGCGTCGAGTATCTGCCAGTCCTGTAAACTGGCATGTTTGAAATGATTTCGGTACTCCTCAGCGTTAACAACAAGAACATCCAGTAATGAGATCAGCACTTTAACGGAAGCCGGTTTGAAACGCGGAAAAAGTAATTCTTCAATAACCTGCAACCCATTTGGCTGGATCACTTGCCCGCTTAGTTCTGTTTCGGGTACCGGAGGCCCGTTAACCTGCCGGGTGGTAAGCGGGTCAAAGTATTCGACCGCCCATTCCAAACGTTTGTAAGCTAAACGCGCTTCCCTGAAGCGTTTTTGCAGGAGCAGCGTATTGTCCGCAGATACTGCATGCCTTAAACGCTGTATGCTTGTCAGAAAACTATCTGATTGCAAAACCAGTTTTTCGCGGATGGTTTCCGATATCGGATCTGCATGGCGACGAAAAGACAGCAGGCCGCAGCCGATGACGACCAGCAGCCCTGCTGTAATTACTTTAAAAGTTGAACGCATGGCTAAGCGGATCGGCATGCTGATCGCGGCTGTTAAGCGGCTTTAATCCCCATCTTTTTTCTATAAAGGCCAGGATGCTCACTGTTTCATAATTGGTATGGTCAACATATCCTTTTTTAGCAAATGGCGAAATGATCAGAGCCGGGATGCGTGAGCCAGGGCCCCATCTATCAATAACTGGTGGAGCAACGTGGTCCCAGAAGCCACCATTCTCATCATAGGTGAGGATGATCACAGTGTTTTTGCTGTTCGGTCCGTTCAGCACTGCGTTGATCAGTTTTACCGCATGACTTTCCCCGCTTGTAACGGTGGACTCGCCCGGGTGCTCATTTTCAAGCCCTATCGGTTTAACAAAAGAAACGGCAGGCAATGTGCCTTTTTTTGCTGCTTCCAGAAATTCGGTTTCATCTCTCAGGTGTTTTTTCCTTTCAGCTGTGCCTTCTGCATAACGGGTAAAATAAGCAAAGGGCTGATGGTGATAGGTGAATGTTGGATCGGGCTTTCCAGCCACGGCATCGTTCCATCCGCCCGAATACCAGGCCCAGGATAGTCCCTTATCCGATAAACGGTCGCCTATAGTTGGCCCGTTTTGGTTAGGCACCAGCGTTGCTGGATTTGCGCCTTTAGGGTGAAGGTTTACCGAGTTGGATGTATTAACGGCGTATCCATCGGGTGTTACCGCACCATCTTTGATCAGTTTGCCTGACGCGTCCAGTTGGGCTTTAATGGTTGCCGGCGCATCTGGAAACAGGGGCGTGGCTGCTGCAATAAGCCATTGGTGATTAAGGAAGGACCCGCCAAAAGCACTATGGAAAAAGTGATCACAAAGGGTATATTTCTTTGCCAGTTCATATAAAGGCAGGTTAGCCGTGTTATAATATCCCATGGTAAGGCCTTTGGTGTAGTTGTACAGTGCAAACTTGTTCATCTTTCCGCCGTTTATCTGCAATTGTTCCAGGTAAAAGGCATGGGTCACATCCGGGCTTACCTGATCGGCAGCTACGTACTGTTCAATGTTGAAATAAGTGTTGGGCAGATTAGTAGGAAAAACACTGCTTCGGGGTACCGGCGGCAGCGTGGTATAAGGTTTTCCTTCAGCATCCAACTGGATAATGTTTTCCTTTTTTGCATCAGCCAGGCCGTCGGCCCCTTTGAACTGTCCCCACAGGTTATCAAAACTGTGGTTTTCCATGTAAATAACAACCACGTGCTGTACCTGGTTAATGCCTTGGTTTTCAGGAAAACGAAATGCCGAAATACCCAGGCACGTTATAGCGGCTAAAGCTGCCGGGACAAAAAAGTACCTGTTGTTTAAAAATCTTTTTTTCATTTGGTTTTAATGCTGATTTGGATTATTGTTTTTGTGCGTGTAGGGGAATTTGTTTGTTGATATAGTTCATGCCCTGCTGAAAAGTAGGCATCCAGATCTTTTTCTTTTGTGTTTCGAGGTAGCGGATCAGTTCCCGGTGAGCTTGGGACGATATGGTGATATAATCGCCGCCAACACCATGGATCATCAGGATACCCACGCCGCCGCTTTGCTGTACTTTTTTTACAAAAGCTATCAGCTGTGCGCCGGTCTCGCCACCTTCTAACCCATAGGATGGAACACGGAATGGATCAAGGTGAACAAAATCGGTAACGAAAGCGCTGGAATCTCCGCCCGCCCGGGCATATTTGACCAGGGTATACTTTCGCAGGGAATCCACATAGTCTTTGCCGCCTACAGTGGTTTCGGCACAGGGATAAGCAAAAGTCCTTTTGGTTCTGCCATCTACCGCATAAAGGAACCTGTCCATAACCTCTATCTCACGGATGATCTGGTAAGCAGTATAATGATCTGATGGAACGGGATTGTCATCAGTACCCGCGCAGGGGTGAAAAACGGTATGGTTGCCCAGTTCAACCCCATTTTTACTTAGGGCCCGCCATTGTGGTATGGATATGCTGTCAATATCACTGGTAAGGAAAAAGGTGGCCGTTAACTTTGCCGTTTTTAACTGCGGAACAGCCACTTTCAGCTGCGAGGGCAAAGCATCATCGTAAGTGAGGATAATGGCAGACTTTTTATCACCCGGCCATTTAACCCGCTGTTGCGCTTGTGCTGCCATAACGACTATCAAAAAGGGAATAATGAAAATAATTTTCATAGGATACAGAACATTAAAAAAAGGTGATGTAAACAGATGGCTAATAACAAAATTAATAGCCGAAAGTTCGGGATACGGGCGGTCGTGATAAAAGCCACGATACCCGAAGATAGGAGAACATAATGCTCAGATACGAAAACAGGATAATAAGCTATACCTGTGACTGACGGGGCTGATAAGCAGCATTTTTGCCGTGATGGTAGCAAAAGTTGTTAAGCGGCTAACCGGAGATTGTAATAATTTACGGAAATCAAAACCAGGCAACCGCTTTACCGGCATCTTGAAACTGTATCCCCGGCCCTGAACCGCTAAAGTAGCTTTATCATGCCATTCAAAATGATCGTCTTTCTTCTTTATTAGCCGCTGCAAAAGGGAAGCCTTAACCGGGGTTTTACCAGCCTGGCTATAGCCCGAAAGTTGATAAACCAGGTATGGCCGTACCAGGAGCATAATCACCCCGATAGCGAATATCCATATGTTTACCGTTTTTCTGCTCATTCAAAATAGATGCCCGTAAAGAACCTCACAATATTAAGGTAAGTTACCCAAAAAACAAACAGCTATTCTGCTATGATTAAATCGAAGATGAAAACAATGAACGTCGTTACCTGAACTTCGGATAGCAGAGCAAATGTGTTGCATGATAATAGTTACATGTTATAGTTTTGACCTGATGAAATATGGCCGAATAATATCGTGGTCGGTCATTTTGCGCTTTACAATGAACTCTGATAGAGGTTGTTTGAATTTGATTGTTTTTTAATGTAGAGACACATTACATGCGTCTCCCGCGCGCAATTTTCGACGAAATTAGAAGCCTTTTGAATCGGCCTGTCCGCCGGGAGACGCATGTGATGCGTCTCTACAAAAAACTTTCCATTCGTTTTTAAACAGCTTCTTATAGAGGTAATGTTATTGATATGATGAACAACATGCCTGGTACTCTTCTCAGCACATTGGTATAAAGGTTTTTTCTCAGCTGTACAATATACTTCACACATCTCACTATGGCATTTAAACATCTGATAAATTGATTATTTTTAGCCTCCCAAACCTATGACCCCATGTTTAATGTTAAAGCTGCCGTAAGTAAATTTGAATCAGTATTTGAACCTGCTTTGCTGGCCGAGCTGGAAACAAACTCCATGCTGATGACGGTAAAAGGCGGCGATACCATGCTTAACCCGGGACAAACCATACGGGCTGTGCCACTGTTGCTTAGCGGTACTTTTAAAGTAAGCCGTGTAAACGATGAAGGCCAGAAAATACTGCTATATTATGTAAAGGAAGGCGAAAGCTGCGCGATGACATTTACCTGCTGCATGATGTCGCATTTTAGTGTGATCCGCGGAACCGCCGAAGAGGACAGCGAACTGCTTTGTGTGCCTATGGATGTTATGGACGGATGGATGGTAAAATACCCAACCTGGAAGCGTTTTGTGATGCAAACGATATTAAACCGCTTCACCGAAATCCTAAAGAGTATTGATGATATAGCCTTTAAAAAGCTGGATGACCGCCTGGTTAATTATCTCAAGGAAAAAGCAAAGGCAACCGGTTCTTCGCTCATTAATCTCACCCATCAGCAAATTGGTGACGACCTGGGCACCAGCAGGGTGGTTGTATCCCGTTTGCTTAAAAAGCTCGAAATAGATAATAAATTACTCCTTTACTATAACCAGGTTAAATTACTGAGCGAATTGTAACTTTTGTTACAGCGGTTTGTATCTTTTGTTACAAAATATACCCTGTTGTCTGTTGCATCTTTGTTATGTCAAAAGCAACAGACCATGAAAACTCAAGCTCTCCAAACCACTGTAAGTTTTAATATAAAACCACTAACAGGATTTAGAATCTCTGGTGGTTATTGTATGCGTATGCTGGAAAAACTTATCCGTTTTATTGGCTCTGTAAACCTTGCGACCTGTAAAGACGATCAATTTATTTTTTAACCATTTTAACCAATAAACATCATGAGTATCAGATTAAACGACACCGCTCCCGATTTTCAGGCAGAAACTACCGAAGGTACTATCAATTTTCACAATTGGATAGGAAACGGCTGGGCAATCCTTTTTTCGCATCCTAAAGATTTTACCCCTGTTTGCACTACCGAGCTGGGCTACATGGCTAAACTTGCTCCCGAATTTCAGCAACGTAACTGCAAGGTAATAGGTTTAAGTGTTGACCCCGTAGGGCGTCATGCCGAGTGGGCAAAAGACATAGAGGAGACGCAGGGATATGCTGTAAACTATCCTATGATAGGTGATCCTGACCTGGCCATTGCAAAGTTATATGACATGTTACCGGCTGATGAACCCGGAACTTCAGAAGGCCGTACCGCCGCTACTAACCAAACCGTACGCTCAGTATTTATTATCGGCCCCGATAAAAAAATTAAGCTGATGCTTACTTATCCAATGGCAACCGGTCGCAATTTTGATGAGATACTGCGGGTGCTGGATTCATTGCAGTTAACAGCCGGCTACAAAGTGGCCACCCCGGTAAATTGGAAAAATGGCGAAGATGTGATCATCGTTCCGGCAGTATCCGACGAGGAAGCAAAAGAAAAATATCCCAACGGCTGGAAAACCGTTAAACCTTACCTACGTATTGTAGCTCAGCCGGGTGAAACAATTATGAATTAATTTTATCGAAAAGGGGGTAATATGTTCCTTTGATCAGGCGCACATCCTGTTGGATTTGCGCCTGATTTTTATCTGAGCAGTTTAATTTAATGATCGGTATTCAATAGGAGAGTACCCAACGCGCTGCTTAAACAAGCGCGTAAAGTGCTGCGGATATTTAAACCCTAATCCATAAGCTATCTCGCTCAGCGATTTACTGGTATCAAATATTTTTTCCTTGGCCACATCTATCACTTTCGACTGGATATACTCCTGGGCTGATTTTCCGGTTTCCTTTTTGATCAGGTCGCCGAAGTAATTGGCTGATAGGTTTAACTGATCGGCACAATAACCTACCGAAGGTAAACCTATGGTAAGCGGTTTGTCCGAATCCCAGTAGCTATCCAACAAATTTTCAAACCGTTCCAGCACACCTTTATGAACAAGGTCGCGGGTAATGAACTGGCGGTCGTAAAACCGTACGCAATAGTTCAGGAACAGCTCAATGTTGCTTACAATTAAGGTTTTGCTGTGTTTATCGATAGCGTGGTCAAGCTCAAACCTGATCTTCGCAAAGCAATCTGCAATGATCTTGCGTTCACTTTCGGATAAATGGAGCGCTTCGTGCACATCGTACGAAAAAAATGTATAGTCCTGGATATGACGGCCAAGTGAAGTGCCCCGGATCAAATCGGGATGAAAAACGAGTGCAACTCCCTTGGGCTTGTAATATTCGCCATTGTCTTCCTGGCCTATTACCTGTCCGGGGCCTACAAACACCAGCGAACCTTCTTCGTAGTCATAGTAATTACAGCCGTACTTCAGGTCGCCGCATTTGATCTCCTTTAGAAACACTGTGTAAAAGCCGTAATTGATGCGGCGGTTCAACCGTGTATCCGCTTTTGACAGGTCAACAATATTAACCAGCGGATGCAGCGTTTCATGATTATTGAGCGCGTTGAACTGACCTATGGTGTCTACCCGGATGATGCTTTCCATTGCTATTTCTCTTTTAACTATATCAAAGTTAAGCCTTCTGTTACGGTTTACCTTATGTTACCACCCTAATCAGTGATATTGGTAAGTAATACAGTAATTGGTATAACAGTTGCTTAAAAAATACACCTCACCTTTGTATTGTTAAATCAATAACGATCTGTTTAAACCATTAAATATATGAAAACAAGAAAATTAGGTAACAGCGGCCTGGAAGTGTCTGAACTGGGATTAGGCTGCATGGGTTTAAGTTTTGGCTATGGCCCTGCAACCGATTTAAAAGACGCTACCAAACTACTTCATGCCGCTGTTGAAAAGGGTGTTACCTTTTTTGACACCGCAGAAGCTTATGGCCCTTTTACGAACGAAGAACTTTTGGGGGATGCACTTGCACCTTACCGCGATAAACTGGTTATTGCTACTAAATTCGGTTTTAAGGATGGAAAACCGGGGGATGGAATGGATAGCCGGCCCGAACGTATCCGTAAGGTAGCCGAAGCATCGCTGAAAAGATTAAAGACCGATCGCATCGACCTGTTCTACCAACACCGGGTTGATCCTAATGTGCCGATAGAAGATGTAGCAGGAACGGTTAAGGAACTGATACAGGAAGGTAAAGTAAAACACTTTGGTATGTCGGAAGCTGGTGTGCAGTCGATCCGTAAGGCACATGCAGTTCAGCCTGTGGCGGCTTTGCAAAGTGAGTATTCCTTATGGTGGCGCGAACCTGAGCAGGAGATAATTCCAACGCTTGAGGAGTTAGGTATTGGCTTTGTGCCTTTCAGTCCGCTGGGAAAAGGCTTCCTTACTGGTGCTATCAATGAAAACACTTCGTTTGATAAAACAGATTTCCGCAACATCGTACCACGTTTTGCACCTGATGCAAGAGCCGCTAACCAGGCAATGGTTGATCTGCTTACGAGGATAGCCAATGAAAAGCAAGCTACCCCAGCACAGATAGCGTTAGCCTGGCTGCTGGCGCAGAAACCATGGATAGTGCCTATCCCCGGAACCACCAAATTACACCGGCTGGAAGAAAACCTTGGCGCTGTAGATATTACATTATCCGCACATGAGCTTAGCCAGATTGAAGAAGCAGCTTCACAAATTAAGATAGAAGGTGCACGTTACCCTGAACATTTACAAAAAAGGGTGGGAAAATAATTACAGACAATTGCCGACATACTGATCCAATAGCTTTATCATGAAATTATATTTTTTGATCGGGATGGCTTTGTTTGCTTTCGGAGCACATGCACAATCGCCGGATGAAACTAAAGTATTGAAATTATCTGCCGATATCTTTCGGTGGGAGGTGGATAACAAGATCGATTCATTGGATAATGCTTTTTACGAAAAGTTTGTTGTGATAAGCAGTAAAGGTGTGCGCCAACCTAAAAAACAATACCTCACCACTTTAAAAAGTGGAAATTTTACCCATAACAGCGTCGTTGTTTCCGAAAGCAATGCTGTTGTTGCCGATAATACGGCGGTAGTAACCGGTAAGGGCATGTTTACAGTTACGGTTAACGGGCAAAAAAATGAGTTGCAGCTCTCCTTTATTGAAGTTTTTTCAAGACCAAATTCAAGATCAGGGTGGAAGGTTTTGGCCTTGCAGGCTAATCATTTACAAAATTGATCCCTGATAATCTATTACTATGAATACTAAAAATCAAAATCAAAATCAAATTTTTCCCCGGGGCGATCAGGCCCCTGCCGACTATTTCACCGGCACAGCCTGGGTTAAGATCCTGGTACCTAAAGATGAAACCGGAACCTATAGCATAGGCAACGTCGTTTTTGAAGCGGGCTGCCGCAATAACTGGCATACCCATGCCCACGGACAGATTTTACTTGTTACCGATGGCCAAGGCTTTTACCAGGAAAGGGGTGAAGCTGCAAGGCCGCTTGCAAAAGGTGATGTGGTTGTGATATCCTCAAATGTTGAACATTGGCATGGTGCAGCACATGACAGTAGCTTTACCCATATTGTGATCACCAATAATTCGGCCGAGGGGCCTGTTAAATGGTTAGACAGGGTTACCGATGAGCAATATAACAGCCTGAAAACAGAAAGCGCTGCACAGCTCAGCATTCAACTAACTGAGGCTGCCATCAGGAACCACGAGGAGTTATTGCCCAACCACGAATCGAAGCTACAGAAAACAGATCCGGAGTTTATAGCGCTGTTTGACAATTTTGCCTTTGACGAGGTAATAGCTCATGACGATTTTGATGTAAAAACGCGCGTTACCATGATCCTCGCATCTACTATTGGCTGTAATGCTTTAACCGAATACAAAGTAATGGTTGGCGGCGCGCTAAATGTCGGCATAACACCTGTAACCATTAAGGAAGTCTTATACCAGGCTGTGCCTTACGTTGGCGTTGCTAAGGCATTGGATTTTCTTTTTGCTACCAACGAGGTTTTGCGGGAACGTGGCATCGCCCTGCC
>NZ_DASVOB010000670.1:0-4178 GCF_036383575.1 Mucilaginibacter sp. | reverse complement strand
CCTTGCCGTTGAAAATCTTGAAGATGGCCGTGACCTTGCCGTAACTACCGATTTCAGGAGCGTGTTCAGCTCTGTAGCCGATAAACATCTCGCCATAAATAATGATCATATTCTTTTCCCGGATTGGCAAGGGGAGCGGGTGAATGTAATGAGGTGATAAAATAGCTCTTTAATTCTGCCGTGGGTTTAGCGATAGCGTTACCCGTGGTTGGGCATAACTGAAGTTTTCAACTTCAGCACAAAAATGAGGTTGACTGCGGCTTGCCTACTTGAACGCAGGCCAGAAGTGGGGTACTTGCTGCAGCGGGGTGTGCTCTTAGAGACTTACGAAGTTTTGAAAACTTCGTAAGTCTGAAACGAAAGAGCGAAAAACAACTACTGAATAGTATAAGTAAGCGTAGTATAATAAAACCCACCGATAGACGGGCCGCCTAAAAACGAATTGTAATATTTATTGGTAAGATTGCTTGCACCCAGTTTTACATTCAATTTAGTTTTCATGAAATCATAATTAAGCTGGGCATCAATTGTGCCGTAGTGATCAACATTGCCATTCACTAAAAAGGACTGCCAGTAATATCCGCTTTGCCATTTATAGGTTACGTTAAACCCTAAGTTACCCAGCACTCTATTACCACCGAAAGAAAAGTTAGTGATCCACTCAGGTGTATTAAAGCCATCTTCCAACGCGTCTTCATTGGTTGTGCGTTGCAATTTAGCGTATGATGCATTGCCCGATAACTGTAAATTAGCCGGCAAATGATAGGTTAGGCCAACACTGCCACCAATATTGGTAACCTTGCTTTGTGAGTTTGTCCACGCGCGGTAACGGCCTTGTTTGGTTTTGTCGTTCAGGTAGTAAGGGATTGAATCGGCCTTTTGTGTATTGGGTACATTGATCTCAACCTGGGCAATGAAGTGATCATATTTATTGTAATAAAAATCTGCATCGGCGCTTAATTTTCCATCAAAGAACAGGGCTTTATAACCAGCCTCAAACGAGTTGATATGCTCGGGTTGGAGGTAGGTATAGGGGTTCTTCTTTAGTAACCCTTTTTCTTTTTCAATGGCGGCATTGGTTGAAATACCCTGGTTAAAATCATTTTTTACCGCGGTTTGGAAAGCATCTATAGAAGTACGCAGATATGAATTTTCAAAAATGCCGTTTGATACCACGCGTAAACCACCAATGCGTTTAACCCCGCCACTATTTACATTAGAGAACGCTTCGAAAATACTCGGGAAACGGTAACCGCTTTGGAATGATACCCTGATGTTATGCTCCACTGCCGGCGAAAACACCAATGTAAAGCGTGGGTTCAGTTTTAGGTCGAAGTAATCGTTACGATCGCCGCGCAGGGTGGCCGATAGTTTGAGCTTATTATCCCAAAGCTCTTTTGATGCCTGAATAAAACCGCCTGTTTTACTGTAATCAAGGTTGCTAAACTCTTTGCCCGGTACATAGTTGATAAAATAATTGCCATCCGGGTGAATAATATAAGTACGGTGATCGAAGCCCGCAAGCAGGTCCAGCCCTGTTTGTTTAATAAAGTCTTTCGATATGGCCTTTGAAACATCTACTTGTCCTTCTATATGAAACAAATCATCTTTAACCCGTAATGCCGAGCCTACGTCCCAATTATTAATATCGGCCAGTTTATCCAGCGTGTTTTTAAAAGCAGTTGTTCCGGGTTGGTAACGGCCTGCATCTGCAACCTGGCGGGCCTGGTTTAAGGCCTGCTGTACATTTGCTCCTGCTGATGTCGCATTGTTAAAGCCTTTGGTAAAATCGGCATACCAGTCGTTATCGCTCTTAAAGTTGCGGTCCATGTTTTCGCCTGCCGAGCGTAGGTTGTATGATTTGCCGGTATTTTCAATAGTAAGGTAAGTACGCACCTGGAAAATATCGTTCTTCAATTCAAGCGCATGTTGTTGCAGAGTGTAGCCCTTCAGCCTGAAACGGTTGGCCCGCTGGTATATATTATCCAGATCTCCAAAACGGAAAGTGTAGGTAAGCTGTGTTTTCGGGCTGAATTTATAGGCCAGTGCAGCATCCAGTTTTACGTTGTGAAGGCCATAACTCGTCAGATCTTTTTCGGCATAACCAGTACGCGCTACCGAGTATTGCTTGCCGCCAAGGGTAATGGTTTTCCTGTCGGATGATTCATTACCGTAGCCATTAATGGGGTCATAAGCCGGGTTCTGCGGGCCGCCCGGAATGCCCAGTTTAGCATTGGCAGCAGCATTTTGATCGGTTGTGTTATCGGCAATCCAATCATAACCGGTAGTATAAGTACCATTCAGCTTAAAAGCAAATTTTGGCGAAAGTACCTCTGCTATCCTGAAACTGGTTTCTGAAAAGCCTTTCACGCCTGTTTCTTTATCACCCACATGGTTAATACCCGTTTTTTGCTGAATAGTGATACCCGGCGAAGTAAAGGGATCCTTAGTAATAAAGTTGGCCAATCCGTTAATCGCATTTAAACCGTAAAGTGCAGATGCCGTGCCAGGAATGATCTCCACGCTTTCAATATCCAGATCACTCGGGCCAAGCGCATTGCCAATGGAGGCACCCAAATGTGGCGCCTGGTTGTCAACGCCATCAACCAACTGGGTAAAACGCACATTGGTAGTATTGGCAAAACCACGGGTGTTGATAATGCGGAAACCAAGACTGGGGGTGATTAGTTGTACGCCTTTTACATTCTCCAATGCGTCAAAAAATGATGGCGCTGCCGAAAGCTTAAAAGCTGAGGCTTTGATTTTTTCGATACTGACAGGCGAACGTAAAATGCTTTCGCTGATACGCGAAGCACTTACAACCACTTCCTGAAGTTGTTTCTTTTTAATGTTGACGGTGTCTGCCGTGACTTTTTTTAGGGTATCCTGCGCCTTAACGGCCAAAACAGTACTTAATAAGGGTAAAGTAAGGAGTAGTTTTTTGTTCATTTAGTTTTTTGGTTGCGACCTTTTAAAAATAAGCCTTAAAATAACGTTATATTTTTAAAAGTATAACCATTTTCGGCCTTTTATTGTATTTGATGTGTGAGTTGGTGGGTTTTATATGATTTAAATTGTTATTTAATGGTAGTTAGTCGTTCTTTTGAGCTAATCCTTACAATAAATCACTTGTTTATTTTGCAGGGATGTTGTCGAGCGCCTGGAGTTAAAATGGTGTTGCTTTGATACATATCGACGAAAAACTGAATCGATTTGTATAACAGCCGTTTATGGTTTGTAGTTAAATTTGTTTAAATCGATATACCTATGAAAATATTTGCCTGGCTGTTATGCTTCTTGTTGCCTGGCCTTGCGACTTCGGCTCAACAAATTAAGGGAACCTATGCTATTAAAAATGAACAAACCGGGATGCTGTTAAGGGTTAAAGATGCGCATTCAGAAAATGGCACCCCACTCGTGGCCTATTATCCCGAAAACTGGAAATGTATGACTTGGGATTTTCAGCATGTAGAGGGCAATACTTATAAACTAAAGAATTTGTTCACCAGCAAGACTTTTCAGCCTGTAGCCCAGGCCAACGAAGGAGTAGCGCTGGAGGAACGACCACTTAATGCCGATAATGCAACCCAGCAATACGAATTTGAACTTATCGATAAAGATACCTTCCTGATCAAACTGAAAGGCACCGACCTGTACCTTACCCCATCCGACAAAAAAGGCAGCGTGAACTCAAAAATAATCCTGGCTAAAAAAACTAATACGAAGGACCAGTATTGGGATATCTACCTGCAATCGCCTACCATGTAATTATTTAAAGAAGTTAAATTTGTTGGTAAGTTATTTGTTTGATTGTCAGATTAGTTAAGTCGGGAAATAAAAAAGCCGCATCGTTATGTTTTGATGCAGCTTTTGTAATGTTATAATGTAAAAAGCTCTTTCTCTGATTAACCAATTGTCTGCCTGATCTTTTCGGCGGTGGCGTTAAATTGCTCGGGCGTAAATTTTTGTTTGGGGAGCGAAAAGTTAATGCTGCTCATATCATTCATCGGGATAAGATGGATATGCGCGTGGGGAACATCGAGCCCCATAACGGCCACGCCAACCCGGGGGCAGGGAACAGCTTCTTTTAAGGCGATGGCTACCTTTTTGGCAAATAACTGCAAGCCGGTATAGGTGTCGTCATCCAGATCAAAAAGATAATCAACCTCCTTTTTAGG
>NZ_DASVOB010000669.1:0-4291 GCF_036383575.1 Mucilaginibacter sp. | reverse complement strand
ATATTGCCGCCATCAATTCAGGAAGTAAATCGGTTCCTGTGCCTGATAACGGGATCCCTTTGCAACCTGGCGATCTGAAATATCAGGACCTGAACGGCGATGGGGTTATTAACGTATTCGATAAAAGAGCTATCGGTAATCCTAACCTGCCCAATACTATTCTTGGTTTATCGTTACAGGCTGTTTATAAAGGCTTCAGCGTAAGTGTACTTTTGCAGGGATCGTTCAACTACAGTTTCGCCGTTATCGGTACAGGTATCGAACCTTTCCAAAGCCAGTTTCAGCCTATTCACCAGGAACGCTGGACTCCCGATAACCCGGTTAATGCTGCATTCCCAAGGTTAGGTACCAATCCAACTTCGGTAAATAGTCCCACAGCTTATTTTTCTGATTACTGGTTAGTAAATGCGCATTACGTTCGTTTAAAAACGGTTGATATCGGCTATCAGTTACCGACTAAATTGTTACCGTTTAAGATCAATAATGCCCGTATTTACATGAGTGCTTATAATTTATTAACGTTTGATAACTACAAAAAATACCAACAGGATCCGGAGATAGCCACCAATACAGCGGGTGATGCATACATTAACCAGCGGGTGATCAATTTAGGCATCCAGGCAGGTTTTTAATAACCAATACGTAAACCTTAAGGAGCCGGCGACGAGGTACCGGCTTCCTTTTTGTTTTGGCAGATAAACTTTAATTTAGGACATGTTTCCAACCATTGGCGATCTGATATTTTATCTCTTCCATATCCGGATCGGGTTTCCTATCCAGACGCTTGGTTTTTTTATGGCTTTGGCTTTTTTGTTCGCCTACATTGTTTTTACTTCAGAATTTAAAAGATATGAGGCTCTCGGGAAAATCAACGCATTTAAGCGGAAGGCGGTAATTGGAAAGCCTGCATCCGCAGTTGAAATGATCGTCAATTTTTTGCCCGGCTTTTTATTCGGCTTTAAGCTTTTCGGGGCAGTTTTTAATTATCAGGTTTTTGCGACAAACCCGCGGGCATATATGCTGTCGTTTCATGGAAATTTAACAGCCGGAATCCTTATTGGCGGCGCATTTGCCTTCTGGATTTACCGCGACAGAAAGAAATTAGTATTGCCTGAACCACAAACAACAGAACACACCGTGCATCCTTACCAGTTAATGGGCTTCATTGTTTTCAGCGTTGGATTTTTTGGTTTCATTGGCGCTAAACTGTTTGATGTTGTTGAGCATTTTGGCCGGTTGAGGTATGATCCCTTAGGTACATTATTTTCTGCCAATGGTTTTGCTTATTACGGGGGACTGATCTTTGGTGCGCTCGCATACCTCTACATTGGGTACAGACATAAAATGAAACTGGTGCACCTTGCTGATATTGGCTCGCCCGGGATGATGCTGGCCTACGGCATTGGCCGTATAGGTTGTCAGTTGGCCGGTGATGGTGATTGGGGCAAGGTTAATACACACATAAAACCCGGCATTTTGAACTGGCTGCCCAATTGGATGTGGGCTTTTAATTATCCGCACAATGCTATAAATTTGGGAACACCCATACCCGGTTGCTTAGGTAATTATTGTAACCAGCTGGCTAATCCGGTGTACCCAACTCCGTTTTACGAGGCCACATTGTGTATTGGCATGTTTTTGCTGATGTGTTTTTTTCGTAAACGGATAATTACACCCGGTTGTATGTTTTTCCTGTACCTTGTACTTAATGGCACCGAACGTTTTTTGATAGAACAGATCCGCATAAACCCCGTTTATCATTTTTTAGGTTTGCCATTTACCCAGGCCGGGTTCATTGGTTTTTTAATGCTGATGGGGGGATTAACCGGTTTTGTGGCATTGCTTCTTAAGCATAAAAGCCATCACCACAAACATTTGCCTGTATCATAAATATCATTTAATGAAAAAAATTACGCTTGTTTATTTAGCTTGTTCGGCTTTGGTTTCCATCAACAGTGCTTTTGCCCAAAAAGCCGATACCGTTAATCTAACCGATATCAAATTTAAGGTTGAAGCTGCGCCTGAGTGGTCGGCCTTGTTAAAGCGTGATTCGGGCTGGTTTGGAGGGGATGGCATTTATACAATCCCCTTAAATGGCAAGGAGACGGGCCGGGCAAAAGCCAAAGATAAAGTGCTTTTCATTTTTAGCGATAGCATGATAGGCGCGGTGTGTGATAACACCATGGCCCCGGGAGCGGTCATGATCCATAATGCTGTAGCCGTACTTAATGGTAATGAACCCTTAGATAAGCAGATAAAATTTTACTGGGATAAAAATGCCAAAGGAATTGCTGAGCCGCTTTTTGTTCCGCATACACCTAATACCGGCCCAACAGACTATTACTGGCTCGGCGACGGCTTTGTAAACCAGGCATTAAATAACGATATCTACATTTTTGGGTACAGGGTACATAATGTAAGCAATGAGGCATTTGGCTTTAGGGAAGTTGGCAACACACTTATAAAAATCCCGGCGAAAAGTAAGCCACCTTACAAAGATTTAAAGCAAATGGACACGCCGTTTTACCTGATGGATGAAAAAGGCGAAAGCGGTTCGTTTGGTGCAGGGATCTATGTAAACACCAAAGAAGCCGGCGCACCAAAGCCCGATGGTTACATTTACGTTTACGGGGTACGTGGCATGGCCAAACATCTGATGGTCGCCCGGGTATTACCTAAAGACTTTGAAGACTACAGCAAATGGACTTTTTACAACGGTACAACATGGGTAAGCGATATGCAGCAGGTTGCCAATGTAACCAACAACGTATCAAACGAGCTGAGTTTTAGTCCGCTGCCGGATGGCCGCTATGCTTTGATATTCCAGGTAGGGGGGATGACCACATCGGTGGGGATGCGTATAGGCGCGAGCCCGGTAGGTCCATTTGGCCCGATCATTAAATTATGGGATTGCAAGCCCGATCTCACCGCTAAAACATTTGTGGTTTATAATGCCAAAGCACATCCAAGCTTATCGAAACCCGGTGAATTGCTGATCAGCTATAACATTAACTCCGTTGATTTTTTAAACGACCTGAAGAAATACCCTAACCTGTACAGGCCAAGATTTATCAGGGTGGAATTTAATGAGCACGAATAGAATGAACACGAATAGGCTCGAATTAAGACGAATTACACGAATTTAATGAACACGAATGGTTCTAAATTTTAGCGAATTGCACGAATGTTTTAATCTGAGATCGGCATTCGCGTCAATTCGTTGCAATTAGAGGAATTAGTGTTTTATCAATTTATAAACCAATGAACATACGCTCGCTTGTTTGCGCCGCAGCGCTTATTTATACCGGAAACCTGTTTGCCCAGGAAAGCAATCTTGTTAAATATGTGAATACCCGGCAGGGCACCAATACCAAATATGAGTTTTCGTATGGTAATACTTATCCGGCTACTTCGCTTCCTTTTGGGATGAACACCTGGACACCACAAACCGGTAAAAATGGCGATGGCTGGAAGTACCAGTATTTTGAACATACCATTCGCGGTTTTCAGCAGTCGCACCAGTGTAGCTCATGGGTAAATGATTATGCTGTGTTTTCGTTGATGCCGGTTACCGGTAAGTTGGTTGTAAATGAAGATGAAAGGGCAGCCTCATTCAGCCACGATAACGAAATAGCTCAACCAAGCTATTACAAAGTAAAGCTCGATAATAATATTACTACCGAAATGTCGCCGACCGAACGGGGCGCACATTTGCGGTTCTCTTTCCCCAAAGGCAAGGCTTCATACCTTGTTTTAGATGGCTACACCAAAATGAGCGGTGTAAAGATCATCCCTGCCGAACATAAGATAACCGGCTACGTAAATAACTGCCGCTGGGCACCTAAAGATTTCAAGAATTACATTGTTATTGTTTTTGATAAACCTTTTGCCGGTTACGGTACCTGGGAAAATAAAAAGAATACGCTTGCTGCTAAAAACGAAGCAGCAGAGGGTGAAGGAGTTGGCGCATATCTCAAATTTAAAGATGGCGAAACCGTACAGGCCAAAGTAGCTTCGTCCTATATCAGCCCTGAACAAGCCGAACTTACACTAACAAGCGAATTAGGTAAGTATAAATCATTTGATGATACCCACAAAGCGGCCGATAAAGTGTGGAACCAGTTGCTTGGCCGCATGGCCATTGAAGGCGGTACGGAAGATCAAAAAGCTACTTTTTACTCGTGCATGTATCACGCCAACCTGTTTTCGCACCAGTTTTTTGAGTATGGAAAAGATGGCAAGCCGTACTATTATAGTCCTTATGATGGCAAGGTACACGATGGTTATATGT
>NZ_DASVOB010000668.1:0-1722 GCF_036383575.1 Mucilaginibacter sp. | reverse complement strand
TATCGTATGCTACAGCGAGCCGGTCCAGTTTTCCTTCCAAAAAATGCCCACCTTCAATTGACTGGATCACGGTTGGCTGATGTTTATCATGAGCAGCTTTCAGATCTGCCAGGTTCAGGGAACGTTTTATACCATTGTTTTTCAACTGCTGATCCATGGCAGCAAGGCCATTCAGGAACCGGTCGTAGGCTTCTCCCGGGTTAGTCAGCTTTTGATAATCGAGCGCGAAGGTCATGCAGATGGCAGATAAGCCAGAGCGTTTCATTTCGCCGGCAAGGTCGATATCCGGACCAGGCAATGCGTCTGCCGTGAGCGGAACGTCGATATGATTATGCGTATCAATGCCTATCGTTGCGGCTACAATCGCAGCCACCCTTGGGTCTATTTCATCAATAGCCCATGTAGCCAGCGGGCTTAGCATCATTGCAGCCCCTGTACCGGCAAGGGTAGTAATAAACTGGCGGCGCGACCATGTTGATTGAGATCTTATCATGATTTTAAATTATGAACTTATATTGAAACTATTCAAATATAGCCGGTTGCTCAATCACAGGCCGGCACAATCGGCGTTCACCTGCTTTTCACCGACTAAGCCCTAAACTAACCTGATGTAAAGCCGGGAGCCCGATACTGTCAGGCTTATGTACTAAATTTCAGATCGACGATTTTGGTTATTCTGAAACGAAAAGGTTCAATAGCTTTGCGATATAACAAAGAAGAATCAAATTATTATGGAATACTCAAAAACCTATGTTGCAAAAGATGAGCATATAGATGTGCAGGAAATTATGGATGGTTTATATTATCCGTTTTACATGGAATACTGCAGGCATGATTATATCAGGGAAATACTGGGCTTTGATTTTGAAACCGAAGCAAAAAACGGCATTTACATGGTACTGTCAAACTATAGCATCAGTTTTTTAAGGTCATTAAAAAAAGGCGATGAGTTTACAGTTACCTGCACCTTGTATACCGATAAAGGTGGCTTGCCTAAGCTGCACTTTAAGCAGTCTATAATTTTCAATAATAAGGTAATGACCAAGGCTGTGTTTACAGGTACCTGCGTACCTGCAACCGGCGGGCGACCATATTTACCGGCATCGGTACTGGAAAAAATAAAAGACGCTCCTGTACTTGAAGATTAAAAACCTATCCCCGGTTAAAAAGAAACAAATAAAAGGAGGCCTTTCCATATCGGAAAGGCCTCCTTTTATTTGTATAAGCCTGAAATGCAGGCGCAACCTAACGTATTGTTTTTATAAAGCCGCCGGTGCTACGTATGCTGCCGGATACAGTTTGCGGAACATAATGTAGGTTAATGTTACCATGATAAAGGCAACAATTGCATCTATTGTAGCAGGGAAACCAAGTACAGCTATTTTAGATAGGAAGGCAAATAGGATATCGAAAAAGATACCTGCAAATACCCATTCTTTTAACCTGAGCAACCTGTTAGGTGTTAAAAGTACAGCTATGCCTAAAAGTTTAGCAACACCAAGGATATAAATAAAGTGTGGAGGATAGCCTAATTTTACTGTTATTGCCCATACAAGAGGATTGGTAGTAAGCTCGCAAAAGCCGCTTGTTCCGAACCATAATGAAGTTAGTGCTACTCCTATCCAATAGATTGTTTTTACTGTTTTTGTTGTCATGATATGTAGTTTTTGAGTTGTTTGATGGCTCAAAATTGTGGCAAAAACAACGAATTTTTAAGCACTT
>NZ_DASVOB010000667.1:0-6838 GCF_036383575.1 Mucilaginibacter sp. | reverse complement strand
TTCGCCTTTTTCAACCTGCTGCACGACCTGCAACTTAAAGGCAAGGCTGTAATCGCGCTGACTGCGCCTACTTACATTCTTTGTTCGTTTTTCCATATAAGTCAACTTGAGTGTCAACTTATTTCAGGACGCGACACGCATATGAAAAAGGCCTTTGTCGAGTAAACAAAGGCCTTTTTTCATACTAAACAATTTACTTACATAACCCGGATGAGTTTCACACCGTGAGGTGGTATTTTGAAAGTATACTTATGATTAACCGCTATCAGGTATTTCTGCTCCCACACATCGCGGGCTTTGGCAAAGCCTTTTAACAGTTTATCATTAGCATCCAGGTTAACGGTTTGATATTTATCAGATGTATTAAAGAAACCTATAGCCTTTTCGCCTTTGTTAAGCTCCTTCACCCAGATCTGCTGCTCCTCTGTTTTAGAAGCCTGCCTCGCTCCTTTACCTAAAGCATCCTGGTCAATAGCTAATACTTCGTCGTTGGTTAGCAAACTAAGCGTAAACCTGTCCAAATGCCCCATGTCGCAGCCAATTAACAACGGTGCCGACAATAAGCTCCATAAGCTGATGTGGGTATATTGCTCATCATAAGTTAAACGACTGTTATGCAGGCTTGGCCCCCAGCCCACTTTGCCCACAACCAGCATATCCGGATCATTAAAATGCCCAGGACCAGCATAAGGTGAAGCAGGGTCCTGACCAAAGCCAATATCACTCATACTTCTCCAGGTATCCTGGATATCGCCGGTGGTACGCCAGCTGTTACCGCCGGTTTCGGCACCCCATTTCCAAACGTCGCCCCAGCCGTACTGGCAAAAGCTAAACATAATATCGCGGTTCACTTTGTTTAAAGATGAACGCATCAATTCATAAGGTTTCTTAAGCGCAGGTAGGTCGGGATGCGGAGGGGTAACTTCCGAGTAAGAACACCAGTCGTATTTTAAATAGTCAAATCCCCAATCGGCATAGGTTTTAGCATCCTGATCTTCATGCTGCCAGCTACCCAAAAAGCCACCGCAGGTACGCGGACCAGGCGATGAATAAATACCGGTATGTAAACCAAGGCTATGCACATAATCGGTTAAACCTTTCATATCAGGGAACTTGCTGTTAGCCACAATAGCGCCATCGGCGGCGCGGTTCTCCGCTTCCCAGCCATCATCTATATTAATATAGTTCCAGCCGTAGGCACTCAGTTTCTCCGACATTTCTTTGGCCGAGATCTTTACTTTTTCATCATTCACGCTCAATCCCCATGCATTCCAGCTGTTCCAGCCGAGGGCCGGGGTAAGGCCTATTTTATCACCAATGCTAACAGTAAGCGTTTTGGTTTTGCTGCCTAAGCTATTGGTAACTGTAAGCGTTACAGGATAATCACCTTTTTGGCTAACAGAGCCAGTAATGATACCTGTTTTAGCATCAAGCGTTAAACCGGCAGGCAACCCATCTGCTTTGTAGATAAGCGGTTTTTTACCAGTGGCCGGGATCAGGTAAAGAAAAGGATTACCCGGTCTTGCACCGTAAACATCAGCGCCATTAATTTTTGGCTTGGCCGATGGATAAGGGGTAAGGATATAAGGCGTAGTTTCGGTTTTAACAATATCCTTGCCCGATTTCTGATCGGTGAAGGTATAGGCGATAGTGTAAGATTTTTTAGCTAACCGGGCTATCACGAACGAATAAGTGAAAGGTTTGCCGGCAGTGAAGTTTGCGGGGTTTGTTTTTTCGTAAATGACCGCGCCTGTTTCGGGGTCGGTAACCTTAAAGGCCAAAGTACCCTGGTACTGGTATTTATTGGTAGTGATCAGTTTAATTGATTTTGCGAGGCTGTTGTTTTCCTGGAAACTGTAATCGCCGTCGGTATTTACCGTAACATGATCCATTACATCGGCCATACCGATGCTAAAATTATCGCCATAAATACCACCGTCACCACCGGTATCGTAAATGCGGATAGAAAGAACGTTTTCTTTATCCCATAAAATAGCCGGATCGGAAGCTGAAATATTATAAGTTCTCGGCCCGTAATTTCCATCTTTAATGGTTCCGCTGCGGCCGCCATATTTGGCGATCAGTTTTCCGTTCAGGTATACTTCGTCATTATCATCAACACTGGCCAGGTTTAATCGGAGACTGTCCTTCAAATATGATTTTTCTTTAAGTGATGAAGGGATCACCACATGGAGGCGATACCAGCCGAAGCCATCGTAATTGGGATGCCCCTGCGGCTCCCAGGAATGGGCAACATCAATATTTTGCCAATTTTGGTCGTTAAAAGTTGGGGACGACCATTGCGCGGAATCGCCAACGGCAAATTTCCAGCCTTTGTTAAGCTGAACATCCTGTGCCGAAGCCGCCAGGTAGGTGCCGCCCAGCAAAAGCAATGCAGTAAAGATCTTTTTTATCATAAAGGTTGTTTAAAATGTATAGCGAAACAGGATTTCGCATGGTTAGTATATGCGTTTTAAAGGTACAAGGATTTTGAATAATTAGAAATGTATTGTTAACATTTATATTACAACATTCAAAAAACACCCACAAATACAACTCAATGTAAAAAAGCATCCTTTGAGTTAAGCATCAGGCTGTTATAGTACAGTTTTTGTTTATAAACCGATAATACTACCGACAGTAAACTTAATGTACAGTTTACGTTCTGGTTTAATATCGATTATACATTTACTGATAGAAAAACAACCGCTATGAAAAAGACTTTTTTAACCTTAGCCCTTGTAACAGCTTGTTTTGTGGCCTGCTTTGCAGCCCTTGCCGGAATTACCGGAAAATGGGAGGGCAAACTTGAAATGGAAACCGGAGAAGTTTACCCATTGCTTTATAATTTCCAGATCGACGGCGATAAACTAACCGGAACAGCCAAAACCCCTAAAGGCGATATGCCAATTGAAGACGGCAAAATAACCGGTAACGATTTCAAATTCACTGTAAGTATCGAAGATATTCACATTGCCCATACAGGTAAGTTTTATGGTGATTCGGTGGGTGTTGATATTGAAGCTAACGGTTCAAAAACACATACTACGTTAAAACGAGCTCAATAAACTTGATCTTCCTGATTTAAGGATTACATGATATTTAAATCGCACAAAATATCATGTAATCATTTCATCCTATAAATCAAGGTTCTTATATTTATAAACCAAATCAATATTTTATGAAAAAAAAGATTTTTACTACTACCCTATTGGTAAGCTGCTTTATGATTTGCCTTGCTGCTATAGCCGATCTTAACGGTAAATGGGCAGGCAAGCTGATCACAAGCGACGGCCAGGAATATCCATTGCTATACAATTTCAAGGTTGATGGCGATAAACTGACCGGTACAGCGTTAACCCCGGAAGGTGATGTTGATATCAAAGAAGGCAAAACCAATGGTACCGACTTTTCATTTACAGTAGCCACCAGCGGTATCGTGATCCCTCATACAGGTAAATTCTTGGGCGATTCGATCAGCGTTGAGCTGGATATCAATGGCTCAAAAAGCAGCTCAGTATTGAAAAGACCGGTTGATAAAAAATAAGTTTCCTACCAATATAATAGTCATGCCGAACTTGTTTCGGCACCCCACTTGCTAAGCGGCCCTGCATGGTTCACCTGCTTGTGGGATCCTGAAATAAGTTCAGGATGACGTCTTCCTTATAATAAAAAAGCAAAAACATTACCCTCCGGTAAGGTTTTTGCTTTTTTATTAAACTTAAAGGCAACAAAATTGTATATAGTTTAAATTACAGCATATAGGGGTATCTGCTTAAACTATATCAACAATGAAAAAAGAGTTCCTGGCGATCAGTGCGTTTGTTATTATTACCGCTTTTAGTTTTATTTCGATGGCCGATATTAACGGCAAGTGGATAGGTTCATTAAAACTTCCGGGTGATGATCATTTTCCTTTAAGTTACACTTTTAAGATAGACAGTGGTAAGCTTACCGGTACGGCCCATGCTCCTCAAGGCGATGTAGCTATTACCGACGGCATGATCAATGGCGATAATTTTTCGTTCAGTATCCCGGTACCAGGAGGCAGTTCGCCGCATACCGGCAAAGTTTATGCAGATTCCATTGGCATGAACCTGGTTTATAAAGGCCAGCATATGCATGCTACGCTGAAAAGAGATAAATGAAGTCTATAATCTTAAGCTTTAAATCTTAAGTCAAAACTTGCTACCGGACTTATGACTTTAGACTTAGAACATCGGGCTTAAGACTACCGACTTTTAACTAAAGTTGCTTATTAAACGCGCAGGGCTTACCTTTGCACCATGCTGCAACGTATTACAGCCTATTTACTCATCTTTTCGCTGATCACGGTCAATTTCTCGCGACTCTTCATTTTCGCGGGTTTTGAGCTGAACAGAAATTACATTGCCACCAAGCTTTGCGAAAACAGGAACAAACCCTGGCTGCATTGCGATGGTAAGTGTTACTTCGCGAAAAAGATCAAACAGGCAGAGGACAAGCAGGCCAGCGACGAAAGGCAGTCGCAAAAGAGCCTCTTTCAGGAGGTTTATGTCATCAGTTCAACTGATGTAAAATTCCACTCCAGCCTGTTGCAGGTTATTTCAACCCCCTACACCCCAACCGTACCGGCAGATCGCCCGGCTACGATATTCCAGCCTCCGCAGTTAGGATAATCATTTCATTTTTATTGGTTTTTAATTGATGATGTTGGATAGTTATGCTTACGATATAACTACAACCATGTTATTGCGAGCGTAGCGTGGCAATCGCACGTATGCAAGGCCCACTTGCATAGGCTGCTTTCGTTCCCAATCCTTAAATCAACAACTCATTTCCTTGCAAAGGAGACGTCATAGTTGCAAACCTGCAGGCCTGCTTGCAAAGTTCGCGATTGCTTCGTCGTTCCTCCTCGCAATGACATGTAGTATGCTTCTACCCATTTTTACACCGGGAGGTAACTCCTGTAATACTATATAATGAAACGATATTTAATCCTACTTATAACTTTTATACTTATTAAAACGCTGGCTTACGGCCAAACTACCATACAAGGCACAGTTACTGATGCCATTACACATGAGGCCATCGCCGGTGCGTCAATCTGCAATGCAGATGTTCAAAACAGCGCAAAACTGGGCATGACCAATGCCAAAGGCCATTTCAGTATCAATGCACAAGGCATCACCAGGTTTAAATTTGCCATGGTTGGTTACAGCGCGCGTATCATTGAAGTATCTGCCATAAAAGGCCAAAAGCTTGATGTAGCGCTCGAACCTTCAACCGTCGATCTGCAGCCGGTAGTAGTAACCGCCAGTCGCGAAGGCCAGGCCAGGCAGGACGCCCCTATCGCTATCAGTAAAATTAACTCTACCCAAATTAAGGATACCAAGGCTACTGCCCTTTACCAGTTACTGAACAAGGTAGCAGGTGTTTACATGGTGAACCTGGGTAACGAGCAGCATACTATGGCTATCCGTCAGCCAATTACCTACAACGCGCTTTACTTATATATGGAAGATGGTGTGCCTATCCGCCCTACAGGCATCTTCAACCATAACTCACTTTATGAGATCAACATGTCGGGCGTTAAGGATATTGAAGTAATTAAAGGGCCGGCTTCATCGCTTTATGGCAGTAACTCCATTGGCGGTGCCGTTAACTTTATTACCCAGGGGCCTCCTACGGGTTATGCAGGCAATGTTTCTGTTCAGGGCGATAACTATCATTACCGCCGCGTGGATGCCGATGGTGGCTTTACACAAGGCAAATTTGGTTTGTACGTAGGCGGCTATGTAGCCCACCAAACCGATAGCTGGCAGGATTATTCTGATTTTGATAAGTACTCGGCTAACTTTAAAACTACTTATGATTTCAGCGCCAAAACCAAACTTACAACCTCGGCAGCTTACAACTACCTTAACACCCAAACCCCAGGCAGTTTAGACAGCGCCCGTTTTTACGACCGCAGCTATGGCGCCAATCAGCGTTTTACCTATCGTAAGGTAAAATCGTTCCGTGCCAGCACCCGGTTAGATCACCAGTGGGATGATAAGAACAGCACTTTTGTAACTCTGTTTTTCCGCGGTAATTCAACCGCGCAATTGCCAAGCTATTTTATATCCGATGTACGTGATGCCAACGGCGTTTACAAAAGTAGTAACGGACAGGTGAACGATCAGAAATTCAACAGCTATGGTTTGTTAGCCCAACACCGGGTTGATTTCGATTTCCTGCATTCGAGGTTGATCGGTGGTGTTTATATGGACGATAGCCCAAGTTCATACTATGCCCAATACCTTGATATCACCAAAGATGTAGCTAATAACTATTACACCGGCTTTAGCAATACCGGCAGGTACATTGATAATTACAAGATCAAGCTGTTTAATACAGCGGCTTATGTTCAGTATGAGATCAAACCTGCTGAAGCACTAAGAATAGTAGGCGGTTTACGGTACGACAGGGTTCATTATAACTTTGATAATGAGATCCCCGCCGGACAAACCAAATACAAACAGCAGGAAAACAACAACTTCAACATTGTCGCTCCCAAACTGGGCATCACCTATAATTTTGGTAACAACAAAGGTATCTACGCTAACTACAGTGTAGGCTTCCAGCCACCGGAAACCGGCGACTTGTACAGCTCGCGCCAGCTTACCCAGCTTAAACAAGCTACTTTTGATAATTACGAAGCGGGAGGCTGGTTCTCCGCTTTCAACAAAAAGCTATACTTTGAGCTGAGTGTGTTTGATCTGGAAGGCCACAACGAAATCATTAACCAGTTACTGCCTGATAACACAACACAAAACCAAAACGCCGGCGCAACACGTCACCTCGGTATTGAATACTC
>NZ_DASVOB010000666.1:0-6315 GCF_036383575.1 Mucilaginibacter sp. | reverse complement strand
TGGTGGTTTTAGTTGTATCGCCGGTATCAGGCTTTTTTGTGCCTGGGTCTCCGCTACTCTTTTTACATCCTGCGGCTGCCATTAACAACAGCATCATTCCACACAATACAATATTTCTGCTATTCATTTTGGGGTATTAATAACCTTGTGTTTGAGTTAATTTGCCTTTGCTGGCGGTAATTTCATAAGTTGGTACGGGGAACAGGTATGGCCCCGCGTTTTTACCTACCGATGTTAAAGCGCTTTGCCATTGACCATGCCTCACGAGGTCCATCTTGCGTTCGCCTTCAAAGTAGGTTTCCCATCCTTCTTCTTTTAACAGCCAGGTATCAAAAGCCTGCTTGGTTGCTGTCGCCGATGAAGGCACATTACCCAAGGCCGCACCGCCATGTGCTAAACGTACCTGGTTAACCAAAGATACAGCTTCGGCAGTGGGGCCGCTGTTTTGGTTGATGGCTTCGGCAAGCTGTAACATTACGTCGCCCAAACGTGCTTTAGGAATGTCATTACCCTGGTAAGCATTCAGCGAAGCACCGCCAAGGTCCGGGTACTTGGCTATAACCGGGCCCGATAAACCGTTTGCCTGGTTGCGCACCACACCGCTTTTATTGGTATAACTGGCTATAAGCAGGTTACGCCTTTTATCAGCCGCATCAAACGAGTTGTAAAAAGCCCAGGTTGTTGAAACAGGTGCATCGCCGCCGGCAAATGAATCTTTTACACGGTTGCCCGGATAATCTTTTGGATAGGTATAAAACACCCAGGGGTTAAAGCTGGCGTGATTTTCGTTACCATCCTGATCAGGCACACATGATATCGCCCACATGGTTTCGTTATTCCTTTCGGTTGCTTCCATAAACAGGCTGGCGTAATCGGTTACTAATGAGTAGCCCATGGTCATGATCTGCCTGCCGGTTTTTTCAGCATTAACAAAATCCTTTTCGTTCATATAAGTACGCATCAATACCGTAAGCGCGATAGCCTGGTTAAACCGGCCATAATCCGATGGTGATTTAGGCAAGTTTTGGGCTGCGTAAGTAAGGTCGCCAACTATTGACGCTAAAAACGCCTCGCGGGTTGGCCGGGTCAGGTCAGTTTCGGCTGCGGTGTTGATCTTTGATGCATCCAGGATCACCGGTACCGGGCCGTACAATTGCAGCAGGTAATACATATTCCATCCACGCGACATGCGGGCTTCGGCGGTCAGTTCTTTTTTAGCTGCATCGCTGATGGTTGATTTGTTGATATCGTCAATGATCTGGGTGATGCGGGTCACAAACCTGATCTTTTCAAAATGGTTATTACCTGTGCCCTGATTAGCCAGAAAAGTAAAACTTGCGGTGCTGAACTGGGTGAAAATGCCGCCCCAACCTGTCCAGATGTTTAGCTGATCGGTAGGGTAATCAAACATCATGATGTCGCCGTACTCCGGGCTAAACCAATCGTTCTGATAACCGGCCGGATCATTATAGCCCCATTTTGATTGAAACGGTTTATAAACCTCGGTAACATAATTCACAAAATCGGCCTCGGTTTTAGGAAAGTTGGTGGTTGATAATGAACCGTAAATTTGCGGCTCCAACCCTTTTTTACAACTGCTTACCGTTACAGCAGCAGCCATTAAGCATATGGTTATAATTTTTTTCATGTTGATTGCTGTTTTAAGATTAAAAACCGGCCCTTAAGCCAAATGAAAATGTCCTGAACATTGGGTACGGAGCATAGCCGCCTTTAACACTGGCATAGCTTACTTCCGGGTCAACACCTTTGTATTTGGTGATGATGAACAGGTTTTGCGCATCGACAAATACCCGTACCGATTTGGTGAACTTATTTAGCCATGGTGAGTTAAAAGTATACCCCAGCGTAAGGTTGCGGCAGCGTACAAAATTGGTGCTTACCAGGTTTATGTCCGAGCCCTGTGGCAAGCCTGTTGCGCTTTCAATATAGTTTACGCCTGGCCTTGTACCGCTTTGGTTAACTGATGTCCAGGCGTTCAATGCCTGCACGGTGCCGCTTTGGGTGCTTGATACTATACTGTTAGGATCGCCCCATGCGTTGTTGTAGTTAATTCCCTTGCCGCCAAACTGACCGTAAAAGAAGATGCTCAAGTCGAATTGTTTGTAGTGAAAATCGTTACCAAAACCAATGCTGATCTTAGGGTCTGGATTTAATTTGGCAATATCAGCGCCTGTTAATTTGCCGTCGCCATCAGCATCAACATAAATTGGCGAACCTGGCAGGTTAGCGCCGCCAGCGGTTGGCTGCGAAGCAGGTACGGTTTGGCCCGGTTGTAAAAGGCCTTTTGTTTTAAAATAGTAGATCTCGTTTACCGGATCATTAACAGCCTGGTAAGTTACACCCTGGTAGGCAAGCAGGTTATCATACACAAAGCGGCTTTTCCACCTGTAGGTATAGTGAGATACGTTGACGGCCGAGTTCCAACTGAAGTCATGTAATTTCAAATTTTGCGTGCTCAGTGAAATATCATAACCCTGCCTGTACTGGTGCCCCCCATTAACCGGCTGGGTTGACAGGTAGGAAAGCGGAGCGGTCGGCCCGGTTGTACGCAGCAGATTGGTGATATCATCTCTGAACACATCTACCGAACCGGTTACGCGGTCTTTAAATAAACCGAAATCTAAACCAATATTCTTGTTCTCTGTTTTTTGCCAGGTTAATTCCGGGTGATCAATGGCATAACGGGCTATAGTAGCATAGTTTACAGCGCCGTTGGTAAAGAAAATGGTATTCCCATCAGGAGCGTAACCGCCGTAACCTGCCGCCCCGATAGTGCTGCCTGTTGTACCCGCGCTGGCGCGAAGTTTAAGCAGGCTCACAAAGCTTACATTCTTCATGAAATCCTCGTTGCTGATTTTCCAGCCAATGGAGGCCGAAGGAAACGAAGCGTATTTGGTATTAGGGAAAAATAAGCTGTAACCATCATAACGGTATGACAGTGTCAACAGGTATTTATCTAAAAAGCTGAACGAGCTTCGCGCGAAATATGAGCGCGTTTTGCTGGCCGTTTTTACCGAAGTGATACCGATATTGGCCGTTTCGGCAGATAGGTTGGTCGCGCCAATTACATCGGCACCGCCGGCACCCTGGCTACCGAAAGCATTGTAAGTGTTTTTATACTGACCTGCACCAGCAACCGCGTCGATATTTAAAAATTTAGCGATATCTTTCTTAAAAGTTACAGTCGCCTCCAAAGTCTGGTTTTCGCGGTTGTTATAGTTCATAGATGCCCGCGACAGGTTCTGCGAAAAGTAGAAAACCGTGCTCGGTACAAAAAAGGTACGGTTGGCCGCCTCATAATTATCGCCAAACAACAGGTGACCGGCCAATACGCCCGGGATCACTTTCAAATCGGCAGATAAATTGGCGTTTAATGAATGATAGCTGGTATTATCCTGCACATCCAGTAATGATACCGGGTTGGCAATAACACCGTAACGGGTGTAGGCACCGCTTGCATCACGTACAGCTACGTTTGCCGGATAACCCAAAGCCGCCTGGATGATACCAAAACCCTGGCTACCAGAGCCACCTGTTTGCCCGCCTGATGAGGAGTTTAAATAGCTATTGGTATTACCGGTGAAGTTTGCATTCAGGGTTAAAAATTTAGTTGGGGTAAATGAAAGGTTAGCGCGACCTGTATATTTATTGAGGCCCGCTCCTTTTAACGTACCGTCTTCATTATAATATCCACCCGAAAAATAGTAGGTAGCTTTTTCGCTGCCGCCGTTGATATTTACCTGGTGGTTGTTGATCGCACCCGTGCGGAAGATCTGACCCAGCCAGTCGGTACCATTACCCGCAGCTGCGATATCGGCGGTGCTGTATTTTGGTGTTGGCAAGCCGGATTGCGGGTTAGGGCCATAAGGCTGCTGCTGTTTGCCTGCCAGGTATTGATCAACAATAAGTTGGTTGTATAAGGTTTCGTACTGGTTGGCTTTTAGCGGCTGCAGGTAAGGGTAATTTTTTTCGAAAGAATAGCTGCCGCTGTAAGTAATATTCAATCTGCCCGCTTTTCCTTTCTTAGTAGTAATGAGGATTACACCGTTGGCTGCATTTACACCGTAGATGGCGGCACTGGCATCTTTCAATACCTCGATAGATTCCACATCATCAGGATTTAAACCGGCAAGACCGCCGCGGCTTACGCCGTTGGTTTCGCCTGCAATGGTGCCGTTACCTGGCTCAAGTCCATCGCCCGGGAAGATTACCCCGTCAACCACATACAACGGGTTACCACGGCCGCGGATAGACAAGTTAATATTACCGCCCGGCTGTGAGCTACCCTGTGATACCTGTAAGCCTGAAGCACGGCCGAACAGCAATTGAGGGATAGAGTTATTTGCAGCCTGCGGGATCTTCTTAGGATCGACCTTAGTTACGGCAGTGGTAATATTTTGACGAGTAGTTGTACCGTAGCCGATAACCACCACCTCATTAAGACCGTTTTGTTTAGTATCCAAGGTTACGTTTAAAGTGCTGCCGCTAACGGTTACTTCCTTGGCGTCATAACCCAAACCACGAAATAACAGTACTGTACCACTGGCTGCTTTAATACTGAATTTCCCGGCAGCATCGGTGGCCGTTCCCTGCGATGTTCCTTTGATACTAACAGAGATGCCAGGCAATGTTGTGCCGTCTTCCTTTGAGGTAACCGTACCTGTTACCGTTTGCTGGGCATAAACACCGGAGACTGACAGCATAGCCAGCGCAAACACCAGCAGGCATAATCTTCTCCAAAATTGAAAAGTAGAGTTTTGCATATTTTAATTTTTAATTGGTTTAAAACAGGCTTTTTCCACATAATACAGATGCATGCGGCGGCGATATCAGGCGTGCAGATCTTATTGTTGCATCAAATCTCAGCAACCGTGCACATCAGTTCATGAAAGGAAAAAGCATTTGGTTTACTGTACAAATGACAGGTTTAAATAATGATCGGCTTTGTGCAGATGTTCATTTTTTTGGTTCAAACTGTTATTTATTGGGGTAAAACCATAAAGATGTGGCCGGAGAAACGGCTTTTGAAAGATGTATACAAATCAGGAGGTGGTGAATCAAAAATTTTCACACTAATTTTTCTTCCCAATTATTAAAGCAGATCGAACTATTTAAAATACTATTTACTTGAACGCGTTCTTTTTTAGCTGTATTTTTAACATTTATTATTAATATTGCTTCAATACCAATTGATACCCAATAATTGCTGTTGTTTTTTTAGTCCGAATTATCAGTGCCACGTAGTAAGATATTTAAGCTAAACCATTGGCTGTGCAGCATAAGGATGCTTGCCTGCGGATTGGTCACTGCTTTATTTTGTTTTACGCAACCGGCATCGGCGCAGGCGCCCAAGCTCAAGTTCAGCCATATCAATAGTCTTCAAGGGTTATCAAACAGCACCATCGAAACTATTTACCAGGATAATCGGAAGTTCATCTGGTTTGGCACCCGCGACGGGCTAAACCGGTACGATGGCTACCAGATCACGATATTTAAGAACAATCCCGCCGATGCTAATACCATCAGTGATAATTACATCCGTTGTTTATTTGAGGACAGCCACCATAATCTGTGGGTGGGCACCAGCAACGGCCTCAACAGGTTTAATCCTTTTAAAAACACCTTCACCCGTTACAAGCACAGTGCAGCCAATAAGCAAAGTATCGCTAACAATACCGTAAACTGTATTTACGATGATAAAAAGGGCAACCTTTGGATAGGAACTACCGATGGCTGCCTCAATAAATACGATACAATAAGCAATAGTTTCCTTCACTTTTATGATGACCGGAGCATCGCCAAAAACGAAGAAAGCAGGCAGATCAACTACCTTTATGAGGATAGCCATAATAACCTTTGGGCAGGTACCGGCAGCGGGTTAAAGATCTTTAACCGGGCTAATAATACATTTAGCAATACTATAAATGGTTTCGCGGAGATCAGCAACCCGGTAAACCGGATCCAGGAAGATAGCTTGCATAATCTTTGGTTGGGTATCGAAAACGGCGGCCTCATGGTGCTCAACTTTAAGGATAAAACCATTAAACGTTACCAACATGAGCAGCAGGCTAATGGCAGTCTTGCAAACGACCAGGTAAAAAGCCTACTGGTGGACAAGAAGGGCAATATCAGGGCAGGGGGTATTAACGGCGGCCTAAGCTTGTTCAACTCACAAAACGGCACATTCAGCAATTATCAAAATGTATCCGAAAACTCGAGCAGCTTATCGCAACGCACGGTATCGGCCATTTTTGAAGATGATCAAAGTAATTTGTGGGTAGGCACCCATCGCGG
>NZ_DASVOB010000665.1:0-8968 GCF_036383575.1 Mucilaginibacter sp. | reverse complement strand
AAAAAGGAGGTCCATTATTGGTCGATGCAATTCGATGATTCGCAGACAGAGGTTCCCGGTTCCTGCGCCCGGACTTGTATATTTATACGAAACGATTTGCAATCCCGATTGTAGTCAATAAGGATGATAGGGCTGCGGCATAAGCAATACCTCATATCAGCATGTACTTTGATCTAAAAAAACAAAAAAGCAAATGATGAGTCGGCGCACAAAGTATATTCTGAATGGGTTATGCCTTTTTAGCTGCTTTTTATTTTTTTCACCTACCTGGCTTTACGCCCAGGGGAAATGGGAATTAAAACGGGATGAAAATGGTATTGAGGTTTATTCCAGAACTCCTTTAACCGGCAACCTAAAAGAGATACACGTAGTATGCGAATTTAATACTACCAAAACAAAACTGATAGCTGCATTAAAGGATATCGATCATTATAATGATTGGGTTTACAGCACAAAGGAGAACAACATGCTGAAAATTGTATCCCCCGATCAGTTTATTTATCATTCCGTATCCAAGTTACCCTGGCCATTGAAGGATCGTGACCTGATAGTTGAATTGAGTGTGCTTCCTGCCGAAAAGCATGAACAGTTTCAGATCCAGGTAAAAAGCCTTCCGGATTATTTACCCAGGGATAAAAAGTATGTGAGGGTGCCATACTCCCTTGCATTGTGGAACGTAACGGTAAAAAACGAAAACACCCTAAAGATTGATTACACCTTCAGCGTGGATCCTGGTGGAAGTATTCCTGCCTGGCTGGTAAACAGCACTTTACCCATTGGCCCCTACAACTCATTTCATAAATTAAAAATGCTTCTGGAACGTCCGCTTTAAGTTCATTTAATTAAAAAGACAAGGTAAAACATCTACAAAACATTAGTAATTTTAACTAAGCGAAATCATACCTATGAGTACCCCAATTACAACACGCTGGCCCAGGCTTGATTACCATGACCTTAAAGATACTATTGCAAGTGTCCATATGTGGACCCAGATCATTGGTAAAGTGAGGCTAAAACAAATGCCCTGGATCAACCATTCGTGGCAGGTTACCCTTTATGTAAGCCCTACCGGTCTCACTACTGGCAGCATGCCCTTTCAGGGTGGCGTTTTCCAGATCGATCTTGATTTCATTAGCCATACGCTTAATATATCTGCCAGTACGGGAGAAAAACGGTCGTTTGGACTTGGTACAGGAAGTGTAGCTGCATTTTACAAATTACTGATGGATAATATCCGCTCGATTAATGCAGGTGTGGAAATATATGCAGTACCTAACGAAGTTGAGCCAGCCATTCCTTTTGCCGAAAATCATACGCCCTGTAATTATAATGCATCCATCATGCATGATTACTGGCAGGCGCTGGTAAGGGTCCATAATGTTTTTACAGAGTTCAGGGCTGGGTTTCAGGGTAAGAACAGCCCTGTACATTTCTTTTGGGGTGGATTTGACCTTGCCGTAACCCGTTTTTCAGGCAGACCGGCACCTAAACACCAGGGCAGTGTCCCTAACATGCCGGCAATAATAATGCAGGAAGCTTATTCGCAGGAAGTAAGTTCCTGTGGCTTTTGGCCCGGCTCTGATGCTTTCCCGCATCCGGTTTTTTATGCTTATTGTTACCCAACTCCGGCAGATTTTAGCAAACAGCAGGTATCGCCTCCTGAAGCATTTTATAGTGGAGAAATGGGTGAGTTTTTATTGACCTATGAAGTTGTTTCCAGGTCGGCCGATCCGGAAAAGACGTTACTTCAGTTTTTGCAATCTACTTATGACGCTGCTGCCAAAACGGGAAATTGGGATAAAGACCTGCAATGTGATCTGTCTGCCTTAAAGAACGCTTGATGTAAAAACGTTATAGCTTTAAGGTTAACGGGAATACACATTTTCATTTGCTTTTATCCATACAATAAATTAACTTTAATTAGCAATAATTATTTGATTATGAGCCAATTTCCAGACCCCGACGAAACACCCACTCCTGAGGAAGACGGTCAAAATATACCTGATATATGGGATATTAACACATCAGGTAAGGGCCGTGTGGGCAGGTTAGATACCGATTTGTCAGAAAGTGCACCTTGCGCCGATGACAGCGAGCCTTATTGGGAAGGTGATCCCGACACACCTGGTTTATGGAATAATGATGATCTGTCATCATCCGAGCAGGGAGACTACCTTGAAACCGAATAATCAGGAAGCTATAGTTGCGATAGCAAAAGCAATCCCCATAACTATGGGCGAAAAAAATATCGCTCTTAAGCAAAGAATGTACATTTTCCACCTGGTATCATTTTTTTTAGTGTTTTTTTCAATACGTTCCTTAAAATTGATGATCTCAACCTTATAAAAAGCTAATATCCTGTCATCATCACCAAGTTTGTCATTGAAAAACCCGTTGTTAAAGTATGCTTCGGGGCTTGTGCCAGGTAAAAGATATTCGCTTGGTGTTACACTTTCCAAAATAAATATCAATCCTAATATCAGAAAGTAAAATATCCCTACTACGGCAGTGAACAACAAGGTATCTAAATGAGGGTTATCCTTCCACCTGCCAATAGCATAAGCCACAAGACCGATCAAAATACCGGAAACAAGCGTTAGCAACCCGTTTGAACGCTCGTAAATTCCCTTTGCCGTTTCCATGGTGTGGTTATAAGATTTTTCGGCCTGATCAAATATGAACTTTGCATCCTCTATGGTTAATTTGTTCAGCCAATCTTTCTTTTCCTTCCAGAAGTTTTCCATACGCGTACTTTTAACCTAATTTAAAGTTAATCTACCGTAATTCATACAAAATCAACTAAATACAAATCAATTCACCTTTTCACTGAGCATTCATGAATAACAAAAGCCCGGTGCTTTTAAGCAACCGGGCTTCATTGTATTAAAACATAAACTTTTATTAGTTAGGCATCAGCACAGTATTAACTACGTGAATAACACCATTTTTTTGAAACACATCGGTAATGGTGATCCATGACTTACCACCTTTTTCATCAACAAGGTATAGTTTTTTGCCTTTTGCCATAACTGTAAGTGTACCACCGGCTACAGTTTTTAGTTCGGCTTTACCCATACCTGCCTTAACTTTAGCCCACAGATCTGCCGAGCTTAAACGGCCTGCTACCACGTGATAAGTAAGGATTTTGGTAAGCGTTGCTTTATTCTCTGGTTTTAATAAAGTTGGCACGGTCTCTTTCGGCAGTTTATCAAATGCCTCGTTGGTTGGTGCAAAAACGGTGAACGGGCCATCGCCTTTCAGGGTTTCAACCAGGCCTGCTGCCTTAACAGCGGTAACAAGCGTAGTGTGATCTTTGGAATTTACCGCATTATCAATAATATCTTTAGTTGGGTACATAGCTGCGCCGCCTACCATTTTGGTTTGAGCGTTAACTTTAGGGACTGCTGCAAAAGCTACTAATGCAACGGCCATGATGATGATTTTTTTCATAAATTATTGTTTTAATTAGTTTGAAAGAAACTACGATGCATAATAATTAACAGATTCACAAGCATCCCAAAAACAACACAACAATTTAATTGTCAATGAATTAACCACACCCTATTTTAGAGTAAAGTGAGCTTTCAGGTATACAAAACAACTCAGCTGTTTATTACGTGCTTTTCCAATCCGGGGCGTTCACAATTACGTTTATAATTGAAACCAGCAAACAACAGATGCTTACCGAAAAACTTATAGCCAACAGGATCCGTGCAGTGAGGGAAGAAAAAAACTACACCCAGTTTTACGTTGCCTACAAACTCAATGTATCGCAAAATACGTTCAGCAAAATTGAATTAGGCAATGTTAAGCTCACCCTTGCCAGGCTCATTGAGATAGCGAAAGTTTTGGAAGTTGACCTCGTGGATTTTTTAAGAGAAGAGCATCTGCATATTATTGCTCGGTAAAGCCCCCGCAAAGCGATTTCAACTCTCCATGTTGCTCATTTCCATTCTCCCGGGAGATCAATCATATATTTTCGAAATATGAGTTTGATCGCAAAATTTTCGATAAATTCAGCCCTGTTATAAACAATCATGAAAACTACAACATTGGTATGCCGGGTATTACTCGGTTCGCTTTATTTGATATTCGGACTTGATTACTTTTTACATTTCATACCTTATCAGCCACTTCATACAGGCAAAGCAGGAGCTTTCATAGCAGGCCTAAAAGGTACCGGTTACTTTTACCCAATGCAGAAGGTGATACAAATAGTAGGCGGGCTGTCATTAATGTTTAACCGTTATGCGCCATTTTCGGCAGTGGTACTTTTCCCGATCAGTTTGAATGTATTACTCTTTCATACTTTTTTAGTGCCCTCTGGATGGCTTATGGGTGTTACATTGGTAGTACCTAATCTGCTGCTGGGTTATGCCTACCGCAAATATTACAGCGGAATGTTTACCATGAAAGCGATTGGTGAGTGATGAATTACTGAGATAACGCCCCAAAAGTTTACTCCCCCTTCAATACCTGCCCTATCCAAACCGGAATAAGTTTTTTCCTTTCCTTCATCATCATTTCAAATTCGACTGCGCTAAAATAACCAGCCTCCAATTGTCGAGGGCGCGACAGGAACGGAAAAACAATCATGCCCGTAATATTCCACATCAGGTTAACGGGTTGAAATTTAATGATACCATCGGCCTGCATGGCATAAAGCTGTTTTGCAAACACCGAGTCTGTTAATGTTTTAAATTTTTCAACCATTGGCAAAGTGGTTTGCCCCGCAAGTACCTCGTTCACCATAAAAAAAGGAAAATCTGGGTTTTCCAAAAGCTGGTCGATATAATATCCTACACAAATCTCAATCTTTTCGATGGCCGTGGTGGTTTCGTCGTTTAAAACCGGTTCAATTTTATCAAAAAGCTTTTTAATGGTTTCATCCATGATAAACGCAAAAAGATTTTCCTTACTGCGGAAATAATAGTTAACAGATGCCACGTTGGTGTTGGCTTCAGTAGCTATATCCCTTACAGTAGTAGCCAGGAAGCCCTTTTTGGTGAAGATATTTCTGGCCGCATTCAATATTTTCTCTTCGGTTGTTGTTTCGGCAGTTATAGTCATGGATGATATATGTTTTCAAATTTAGTCATTCAAAAACATATATCATCCAAAGGGCTTAATGAGAGTCGGCCACAGCTTTTTGTCCTTTTACAATTGGTGCCAAAAATATGAGCGGAATTGCCGCCAGCATCACCCAGCCAACCACAATGTAAGCATCGTTATAGCTTAACAGCGTACTTTGTTTATTAACGGTGCCATCAATAGCAGCATAAGCCATTTTTGAAGCATCAAAAAACGATTTGCCCTTAGCCATAAACCCATGCAACAAGGCGTTATACCTGTCGGTGAAGTAGTTATTGTATGGATTAATATTGGTTAACAGGTTGTTACGGTGCGTTGCCACGCGGATATGGATCAGCGTATTTAAACCCGCTATCCCAAACGAACCACCCAACTGGCGCATCATATTATTGAGACCCGTGCCCTGCCCTATCTCTGCCCCTTTTAGGCCGCCAATAGCAATAGTGGTAAGCGGTACAAAAAGCAACGATAAACCTATCCCCCTGATGGCTAAAGGCCAAAAGAAATCGCCGGTGCCAGATGCCAATGTTGAGCCGCTCATAAACCACGAAAAAACAAAGAACAATATCATGCCACCCACAGCCATAAATTGTGCGGGCAGCCCTTTATTAAGCATAATCCCTACAAAAGGCATCATCATAATGGTGAACAAACCGCCGGGTAGCAAGATCTCGCCGGTTTGTTGCGCCGAAAACCCCAATAGGTTTTGACAAAAAACAGGAAAAACAAATTGCGACCCATACAAGCCCACGCCAAGGATAAAAGAGGTAACCATCCCCGCCGAAAAACTTCGGTGGCGCATGATCTTGAAATTAACTATAGGATGATCGGTACTTAACTCGCGCCACAAAAAAAGCAACAAACCTATAACCGCTGCACAGGTAAGTACAATGATATAGGTGGTGGCAAACCAATCTTCGTCCTCCCCTTTTTCCAATATGGTTTGTAAGCTGCCAACGGTTATAGCCAGCAAAGCTATCCCCCACCAGTCGATAGGTTTATCTTTCCCGTCGCGGGATGTTACTTTTACATACATTACCGTAAATATAGAAGCCAGGATCCCTACAGGTATATTTACATAAAAGATCCAGCGCCAGGCGGCATGGTCTGTTATGTAGCCGCCAATGGTAGGGCCTATGGTCGGGCCAACAACAGCGCCCAACCCAAACAGGGCTGTGGCTGTGCCCAACTGCTCTGCCGGCCATGTTTCAATCAGGATGGCCTGTGATGTTGACAGTAAACCACCGCCCGCCAAACCCTGTAAAATTCGGAAGCCAACAAGTTCGGTCAGGCTGCTGGCGTTGCCGCATAAAAACGAGGCTATGGTAAATACAATGATGGAAGTTAAAAAGTAGTTTTTGCGCCCGAAAAAACTACTCAGCCAGCCCGACATGGGCAAAATGATCACGTTTGCCACACTATACCCCGTTACTACCCAGGCGGCATCGGTTATGGTGGCCCCAAGGTTTCCCTGGATCTGGGGAATGGAAACGTTAACTATGGTGGTATCTATTAATTCTAACAGTGAGGCTATAATCACCGTAATGGTAATTATCCACTTTTTAAATCCTGACTCGGCCATTTGATAAAAGTTTTGTGTCTTAAATAATGGCACAAAATTAATCAATCGTTTGATTAAAACATTTGTTTAAAATAATTGTATAAATTATTACGATGGAGTGACAAGCTTTTTTTTGAAGAAGATTTACAGGACAGGGTATAGCTGGAGCAAGCCCAACCAGATTGCCAGGTTGAGATTTAACGTATTGATCAGCAATTACGAAATTTTAATTGTGGAAAAGACCAGGTTTATATCTATCCCACACCGGGCAGCCTGCATATATATGGGTGCTTATACAACAGATGTTCGGAAGATGAAATTACCGCTAAAAATATGTCATTATAAGCGTAGCGTTGCAATCTCGTAGTCGATGCAGGTCCGCTCTGTATAGCTACAAAATTGCTTCATCGTTACTCTTTTTAATGACATGGCAGCAATTTTTTGGTTATTAAATGTGTGTTGATTGATTTTATAATATGGGCGTTGCCTGCGGCCCGGGCTTTCCGTTACAAGTCCTCGCTTTGCTTGCACACAAACCCAGCGCTCGCTGTGGGCTTTCCTCTACAATCCCTAACGCGGCCCTCGCACAACACCCCTAAAATATATTTTACACGCCATCACGATTTTTCCCGGGTTTCCCTCGTTAACAATAACATAGCTTTTAAACCAACATTTTCAACTGATCTGCATCTTCCGAACACTTATTGTGTTCACATCGGTAAGAGGCTCTTGTTCTGAGTGTGGAAACAGAACTTGACAGTCAGGTTAAACCGGAGGCTAATACTATTGTCTTCGACCTTTCGACCGTAAAAAGAATTAAGCTTGGTTAAAAAACTCGCCAAAATGCCAAAGTACGCCTGAGGGATCATTTAAAAAACATTCCCTCCCCCATTGCTCTACGCGGATTGGGGTTAATCTTACACCTTCGTATTTTGAAGGCAGATCTAAAGCTAACAGTTCATTCCAATAGCGGGCAACATCATCAACTTCCAAAAAGATCATGGTATTGTCTATCCAGTCTTTAACGTAGGCGTTTTGCAGGTAAAATGCGAGTTGTCCCGTTTTAAACACCGACATATTAGCGTCAAGTACAACCTCATCAAAACCCAGGTCGCGGTAAAAACTGCGTGATATTTCAAAATTTTTAGAGCCAATGAACGGCCTGAGCGATACAGCCTTGTGTTGCATGATTGGTTGGGTTTAAAATGAGGCCGGCAACCTGCTTAATTTTGCTGCAGATTGCCGGAAACTAATTAAATACTAAGATACTTTATAACTACTTACTTTCAAACAACTCCTCAGGATTAACCTTCGCTCCTAATTCTTTTGCTGAGAAAGAAAAGTAACAAGTGAAGCAAACTCATCATAAGATAATGCATTGGCGAGACCAACCGGCATCATGGATGTTTTCAGTTCCTTCCGGGTAAGCACATCGCTTGATTTAATGGTAAATACATCTCCTGAAATATTTCTCATCACAATTTTCTGAGCAGACTCATCCGTAATAAATCCCAAATAGTTTTTATTGCCTTTAGCTGTTATCATCACCGTGGCAAATCCCTGGGAGATTGAGGCGCTTGGTTTTAAAATAGATTCGGCAATTTGCTGGCGGTTCATGATCGAACCGATCTGTCCCATAAACGGCCCCTTTAACTTTTCGCCCCGGGTGAGGCTATGACAAGCTATGCAACCTTGCTGCGCAAAAAGAGCTTTTCCCTTCTTCGGATCACCTTTAACTTTGGCTAACATCAACATAACATCTTCAATAGATGTACTGCCGATCTGCCCTTTTTTATTCAGGATCTTTGCCAAATCCACTTTGGTTTCTTTTGTTGCAACGCTTTTTTCCTCACCTCCAAAGGCAGTGATACCCATTTGATGGCGCTCATTCAAATCAGCATAAAATTGTTTGCCTGCGGCGCCTGATTTGGCCCGTTCAAGTGTCAGGAATTTTTCAATACGAGGTGAAGCTTCCCAGGTTATACCTTTGTAAATAGGGCCATGCGAATCGGGCCGGGTTCCCCACCACCATGATGCATCATAAGAAGCCTCTTGTTTATAAAGGCGAGCTAGGGTTACCAGTATTTGTTTCTTAGTTTTGGGATCTTTGATTTTTGGATAAGCAGTAATCAAACCATTCACTGCTTTAGGATCATACATATAGCGTAAAGCCCATAATGCTAATGTTGAATTGGATGTTCCAATTGCACTAACACATGCATCAACCGCATTCATACTTACAAGTGCCCTTACAGCTAAGTGGGCCGGTATTATGGCCGAATTTGGCGTAGCGTGCGGACCTTCTGTATTTTTAGC
>NZ_DASVOB010000664.1:0-3470 GCF_036383575.1 Mucilaginibacter sp. | reverse complement strand
ATTTAGAGTGATTTCGGATTTCGGAATTTCGATTTCGGATTTTTAATTTTTTTAGCCACTCTCCCCTCACGCTGATGACCTGCTCCTGCCGGGTGTCGACTATTTAAGCGGCCTCTGGCCGCCGGTTCAATACTTAATACTGGTTGAAGTTTAGCGATAGCGTAACTTCAACCTAAAACAACAGAAGCATTCTGCTTCCGAAGCAGGGCTACGCTTAGCCTTGTCTGTTAAGGTGCTTAGTTAAGCTGAAAGCTTAAACCATTTTGGGACGAAGTTACGCTATCGCTAAACTTCGACCAGGAGCGAAAGCTTCAGTTGTGTTTAACCACGGGTTTCGCTATTGCTAAACCCGCGGCAGCTAAACAGCTAAGACCTTCCTCGATTCCACTTTGATAATCACCTATCAAAATGATAGGTCAATTCCCCCTAAATTAATAAAACCTTAATTTGATAATTGTGTAAGTATCTAATATTCAATTATTTGTATAGATTTTAATTTTCTTGGCATCCGCTTGGCAAAGCCCTTTGCAAAAACACATAAAAATGGATGCTTTACTCACAATCGCTTACCTGGCCACATTTGTAGTGGTGTTCTGGATCTTTTTTAAATCTGTAAACTACTTCGAAAAAATCTAAAATCATGGCAGCATTATTCATCGTCGCAATAGCCGTGTTCATTTACATGGTGTACGTACTTCTCAAACCCGAAAAATTTTAAAATTAAACTATGAACACTGAACTAACGGGTGTAATTTTCACCTACCTGCTCACCTTAGCCATCGCCATTCCCCTTGGGCGCTATATGGCTAAAGTTTTTAAGGGCGAAAAAACCTGGCTTGATTTTATGGCCCCGCTTGATCGCTTTATCTTCCGCTTTAGCGGCATTGATACCAAACGCGAAATGAACTGGAAACAGCACCTGCTGGCCCTGCTTACCATCAATAGCGTTTGGCTGATATATGCCTTTGTTTGCCTGATGGCACAAGGCCATTTACCGCTTAACCCGGATGCTAACCCGGGCCAGTCGCCGGATACGGCTTTTAATACCGCCATCAGCTTTTTGGTTAACTGCAACCTGCAGCACTATTCGGGCGAAAGCGGTGCTACCTACTTTACACAACATTTTGTGTTTATGTTCCTGCACTTTGTATCGGCTGCAACCGGTATTGCCGCGCTGGTAGTTGTTTTCAGGGCTATGAAAGATAAGGTAACTGATAAGCTGGGTAACTTTTGGGAGTACTTTGTAAAATCGATAACCCGAGTGTTACTGCCTATCTCATTTGTTATAGCTGTGATATTTGCTTTTAACGGCATGACCACCAGCTATGCAGGTAAAGATACTTTTATCAGCATGCAGGGCGATACCGTTCACGTATCCCGCGGACCGGTTGCTGCTATGGTTGCCATTAAGCACCTTGGAACCAACGGTGGCGGCTGGTTCGGCGCTAACTCCGCACACCCTATCGAAAACCCTAACTATTTAACCAATACTGTTGAGCTGGTAGCACAATGTGTTATCCCTATAGCTTTGGTATTTACATTGGGTTTTTATCTCAATAAAAAGAAATTCGCCTATGTGATTTTTGGCGTCATGACACTGGGCATGCTCATGCTAATGATCCCAACAATGAATGCCGAGTTGCATGGCAACCCCGCCATAGCTAAAATGGGCGTAAGTCAGGCTACCGGCGCAATGGAGGGTAAGGAAGTTAGGTTTGGCCCGGCCAACTCGGCTTACTGGAGCATCATGACTACCATTATCTCTACGGGTTCGGTAAACTCTATGCATGACAGCGCTATGCCGGTTTCAGGCACCATGATGATGCTGGGCATGATGATCAACTGCTTTTATGGTGGTTGCGGGGTTGGTTTCCTTAACTTCTACATATTTATCATCGTTGCCGTATTTATTTCGGGGCTGATGGTTGGCCGTACGCCCGAGTTTTTAGGTCGTAAGATAGAGGCAAGGGAAATGAAGATCGCTTCGCTAATTGCTTTGCTGCATCCTTTTATCATATTGGTTGGCCTCGCTATTTCATCATACTTTATTGTGCACGTGGCCGGTGCCGACTGGGCCGTTAAACCATCGTCATGGTTAAATAACCCGGGCAACCACGGCTTCTCCGAAATGTTGTATGAATACACTTCATCGGCAGCCAATAACGGCTCGGGCTTTGAAGGTTTAGGCGATGGTAATATCTTCTGGAACTATACTACCGGTATCGTGATGATATTAGGCAGGTTCCTGCCGATAATCGGTCCGCTGGCTATTGCAGGTTTATTGGCTAACAAAAAGAATATCCCTGAATCGGCCGGAACGCTTAAAAGCGATACCTCTACTTTTGGACTAATGATCTTCGCAGTGATCGTAATTATTGCTGCCCTGTCATTCTTCCCGGCACTTGCTTTAGGTCCGATTGCTGAACACTTTTCACTTAAATAATCATGAACTCAAATCAAAATACATTGTTCCAGGGCGATCAGATGAGGGAGGCTTTTAAACAATCCTTCATCAAGTTAAACCCACGCGTCCTGTTCCGTAACCCGGTGATGTTCACTGTGGAAATAGGTACAGTTGTAATGCTCATTGTGAGCATATTTTCACTGGCCAATAAAGGCCAGGGCAGTTTTGCTTACAACTTTACTGTGTTTATCATATTATTATTAACTGTATTGTTTGCCAACTTTGCCGAGGCTATTGCCGAAGCACGTGGTAAAGCCCAGGCCGAAAGCCTGCGCAAAACCCGCGAAGAAACACCTGCACGCTTGCTGGTTAACGGCAAGGAAGAAAGGGTGATGTCATCACAGCTTAAAAAAGGTGATGTTTTCATTTGCGAAACAGGCGATAATATCCCTACGGATGGTGAGATCATTGAAGGTATTGCAACCATTGATGAATCGGCCATTACCGGCGAGTCTGCCCCGGTTATCCGTGAGGCTGGTGGTGATAAATCATCAGTAACCGGTGGTACCAAAGTTTTATCTGATAAGATAAAAGTATTGGTTACCACCCAGCCGGGCGAAAGCTTTTTGGACAAGATGATTGCCCTGGTTGAAGGTGCTTCACGCCAGAAAACACCGAATGAGATAGCATTGACCATTTTGCTTGCAGGCTTTACGCTCATCTTCGTTATTGTATGCGTTACGCTGAAACCTTTTGGTGATTACTCTAACACGCCCATCACTATAGCTGCTTTTATATCGTTGTTTGTTTGTTTGATCCCTACCACTATCGGTGGCCTTTTATCGGCCATCGGTATTGCCGGGATGGACAGGGCCTTACGTGCCAACGTGATCACTAAAAGTGGTAAAGCTGTTGAAACCGCAGGCGATTTGGATACCTTGCTGCTTGATAAAACCGGTACCATTACCATTGGTAACCGTAAAGCAACCAACTTTTATCCAACAGCAGGTGTAAGCGAACAGGACTTTGTAATGGCTTGCGTGCTGAGCTCACTTGCTGACGAAAC
>NZ_DASVOB010000663.1:0-1999 GCF_036383575.1 Mucilaginibacter sp. | reverse complement strand
CAGGTTCTGTCCCCCATCGCCGCGGGTGAGCGACAGGTAGCCTGTGCGATAATGTTTTTCCTGGGCCAGGTAGGCCAGCAGGCGGGTATTTTCATCATCGGGATGGGCCGCTACATATAGTACGCTGCCCAGCACATCAAGCTTTTTCAGGTTTTGCTGAATGGTGCCAAGATCGGTAGGCGGGTTGGTTTGGGCTTTTAAAAATGCGGTTGTAAGCAGGAATACTACAATGAGGTGGATACGCTTCATAGCAACAAATATATTGAAAGATAGATATTCTGTATTTCCTGTATCAACAATATAACAAAACGATTACTGTGGCCATCAATCTGTTAAGATTTTGGACGATTGATATTGAATGTTTCAACAAATAGTTTTGATTTTTATAATTTTCTTAACTGATGTAAAACAAATCTGTCATTCGATGGTAATCTTAATCAACCGATTAACTTTTTCTGCTTCAATCCGATACGCTTAATCAATCGTTTGATTAATTTTGTGCCGTTAAAACAATGGAAAAAGATAAAATAGATAAAAAGGAACATATCCTCGACGTAGCCGAAAAGGTGTTCGCGGATCTGGGCTATGACGGTGCCTCCACCCGTACCATATCGGGCGAAGCCGGTGTAAACATGGCTATGCTCAATTACTATTTTGGATCAAAAGAGGGACTTTTCCTGGCAGTGTTTGAACGCAAGATCAATTCTTTCCGCACGCTGCTGCAAAACATTAGTGGCGATGGTACCATGACTGCCTGGGATAAACTGGATAAATGTATCGACAATTACGTTGAGCGCATTATTGCCAACAACTGTTTTCAAAAGCTTATTAACAGGGAAGTATCCATGAACAAACGTGGTGACCTTACCGATAAGATCATCGAAATACTGATGGTGAACGTATACGAGGTAAAAAGAATTATGGAAGAAGGCGTAAACAACGGCTTGTTTCATGCTGATGCCGATATACCACTGGTAATAGCCACCCTCTTCGGAACAAAAAATTATATAGTTAACATGCCTCAGCTATCATCATTAATACTGGGACATGATATTCGTGATGAAAAGTTTATGGAAGCTGAACTGAAACCACGGGTAAAAACATACATGAAAAGACTTTTAAAAGCTTATTTAGTTAAATGAACATGACAACTCCAAATAACAAAACCGACCACCTTAAACTATTAAAGCAGGTGTTACGGCCCGTTTTACGCGGCAGTATCGCACTCTTAGTTTTAAGCCTGCCTTTTACCGCCAATGCGCAGGACAGGACAATCACCCTTGATGAAGCCATTAAGCTTGGTCTTGAAAACAGCAAAACGCTTAAGCTTTCAAATTCGAAGGTTGAACAGGCTGTTTCAGAATACAACCAGGCTAAAGATGAAGCTTTGCCAACCGGTAAAGTAAGTTATGGTTATAACCATGCCGAAATTCCGGCCAACAGGCTTGCTTTAGGCGAATCAAGCTTTAACCTGCCTAACCGTGCTGATGCTTACTTAGGGATCCTTACTTTAAACCAAACCATATTTGCCGGCGGTAAATTGAAATATGCCCGCCAGTCAACTGATCTGCTTACACAGGTTGCCCGTTTGGATATTGAAAATGATAAAGACCAGATCACCTATGACATTATCAGCTCGTACTATAACCTGTACAAGGTGCTGCAAAGCAAGAAGGTAGTAACTCAAAACCTTAGTACTGTTGATGCTCAGATTAAACAGGCACAACGCTTTTTTGAACAAGGTTTGGTTACCAAGAACGATGTATTGCGTTTCCAGTTGCAACGCTCAAACATCGAGGTTAACGGTATCGACCTGGAAACTAACCGTCGTATCATCAATTACAACCTTAACGTATTGTTAGGTTTACCTGAAGGCACACAGCTAAATATAGATCAGATCACCGAAGCCGACAGAGCAGTTGCTCCGCTAACCGCTTACCTTGATACCGCGATGGCTACACGCCCTGAGTTTAAGCAATTCGCATTACGCAGCCGCGTT
>NZ_DASVOB010000662.1:0-8058 GCF_036383575.1 Mucilaginibacter sp. | reverse complement strand
CTACCCTGCTCGAAGGCAGTGTAAAAGTATCGGCCGGGAAACTGAGTAATATCATTAAACCGGGCCAGCAGGCAAGGTTTGACCACGGCCTGATCGACGTTATGAAAGTAGATGCGGATGAAATGGTGGCCTGGAAAAATGGCTTTTTCTTTTTTGAAGATAACGATATTAAAGAGGTAATGTTACAGCTTTCCCGTTGGTATGGTGTTGAGATAAAATATGAAGGGCAAATGCCTTCAAGAAGGTTTTCGGGCGAAATCTCCAGGAATGTCAACTTATCCCAAATACTGGATATTCTGAGCTTTAAGCAAATCCATTGCAAAATAGATGGGAAAACAATTATTGTAATGAATTAACACAAATAAGCAACCAATTATTCACCTTAAAATAAAAGAACCATATGGAAAAATAAATACAAATCCGGCCTTCAAAATTTAGGCCCCATCCCCATTTATGGTTACCTCAAAAAAAACGCATCCCGACGGCCATCGGAATGCGATAAATATTGAGTTGACCCTCCCGAAAACCGGGAATAAGTTTAGTGTCTCTAACTCTGTTAACCCAACACAACAAAAGTATGAAATTAAATGCTTTTCCAATAGTCATGCATTATCCATGGCTACGCAAAATGTTATTAGTTATGAAATTAACTTCTCTGATCATATTAGTTGCCCTGCTGGAATGTAGTGCAAAAGGCTATGGTCAAAAAATCAACCTGGATGAAACAAATTCTTCATTAAAAAAGGTGCTTCATCAAATAAATAAACAAACAGGGTATGTGTTTTTTTATGATTCAAAAGATGTACAGAACAAAAGCGTAACTATTCATCTGAAAAACGCCTCAATAGACGATGCTTTGACGGAATGTCTTAAAAATCAGCCATTAAGTTATAAAATGGTTAATAACAATATCGTTCTTCAGCAAATTGAGAAGCCTGTTAATGATATGGTTGCCAATTTAAATGTAAGTCCTGTAAAGATAAGCGGTCAGGTATTTGACAGTAAAAATATACCCTTGGCCGGCGTGACCATTGCTGTAAAAGGTAGTCAAACTATCGCTATATCAGACGCTAATGGTAAGTTTAATATAGAGGTACCTGACGCGAAAGCAATACTTGTTTTTTCGTTTGTTGGCTATGTTAAAAAAGAACTACAGGTTACACCAGGTACCAGCATGTTGGTTAAAATGGAAACCGACGTAAGCGGGCTTAGCGAAATAGTAGTGGTGGCTTATGGCACCCAGAAAAAAGAGAACCTTACGGGTGCAATAGGAGTAATTAAATCATCCGCACTTGAAAACCGCCCTACATCTTCACCAGCCAATTTATTGCAAGGCCTGTCTCCGGGTGTTACCGTTACTACACAAGGTAGCTACCCCGGTGCAAGCGCCAATATTAAAATCAGAGAATCCTCTACCTGGCAGGGTGGAACAGACCCGCTATACGTGATAGACGGTTTTGTAAGGGATGCGGCAACATTTGCCACAATCAACCCGGCCGATATTGATAATATCAGTATCCTTAAAGATGCCGCGTCAACTGCTATTTATGGTATCAGAGGCGGTAACGGTGTTGTTTTGGTTACAACGAAACATGGAGTGGCCAACAAAACCTTTATCTCCTACAATGCATCGTATACAACGAATAACCGTGAAATTACACCGCGGAGAATGAATGCTTTCGATGCTTATACTTTTGCCAATGAGGCATTTGCTCAAAAAGGTTTACCGGCAACCGATCCGAGCTATTATACGCCCGATGAATTAGATTATTTCAAAACCCATTCATACGATTGGTTAAAGGATACATGGCGTAATCCATGGAATACTTCGCATAATTTGTCAGTAAGCGGTGGTTCGCAGGCAGCCAGATATTACATATCGGCCGGATATTTCCAGCAGGAGGGCGCAACTTCAAATTCTTTTCGCAAATATAATTTAACGGCAAAAGTGGATGGGCAAATTTCGGAGCGATGGAGTTATAATTTAAATATCCAAAGCGAATGGAATAATGGAAGCCGTCCATTCTGGGCCTATGATTACGGCGATTTCAATTTGTCAAATATGTACAACAGGCTCTTGATGGTAAACCCCGGTCGCCCGTCTTTTATTAACGGCCTTCCTGTTGGTAATTTTGATAATACCAATACTGCCAACCTTGCAAATGGAAATGGTGGTTACACCAAACCATCCGGTAATAATATTACGCCAATTTTCCAATTGAAATATGATATTCCTGGTATAACCGGGCTATCGGCAAAAGGTACTTTTGCTTACAATACCACTAATAATTACACTAAGGCGTGGCGTAATGCTCCTTATATTTATTATTTCCAGACCAGCGGCGACCATAACCACATTGTTACCGATAAGTTGGATTTGACAAGGTCTGGCGGCTACCGGATATTAGATCAGGCTCAGATCTCAGGAATTGGTGCGCCTACCGAACTGGAAGAGTCGTATTCGCAATTATCTAATTATCAGTTAAATTTAATGCTGAACTATGATCGCTCCTTCGGCCTGCATAATATTACCGCATTTGCCGGGTACGAACAATCTGCATATCGGGGCCATTATTCAAACATTTGGGATGATAATTACAGTAATCCTAATTATCAGCAAATTAACGGAGGATCAACCAATAGCACTGATTGGTACATCAGGGGCGACCAAAATCAGCCCACAGGTTTTGCCTCTTATTTTGGCAGGATCGACTACAATTACGCGTCAAAGTATTTGCTTGGTTTTACCATGAGGGCTGATGGCTCTTATATTTTCCCCGCAAATAAGCGATGGGGATATTTCCCGGCTGTTTCAGCGGGCTGGAATATCGCCAATGAAAATTTCTTCGCAAATTATACCAAATTCTTTGATATCTTAAAGCTACGCCTTTCTTATGGAATAACCGGAACGGATAATACCGCTCCATGGCAGTGGCAACAAACCTACAACTTTAACGCAAACTCAGGTATATATATAGGGTCAGCACTTCCTCCGTCAACAACATTGGGTTCTACTATTAATCCCAATATTACGTGGGAAAAAAACCACAACTACAATTTAGGCTTAGATTTTGGTATGCCCAAAAGGGTACTTACCGGCACAGTTGATTTGTGGTACAAGAAAACCACCGATATTCTTGGTGCGCGTGTAGCCTCCGTCCCCAGTACGGTTGGAGCAAGCTTACCTGCGGTTAACTATGGAATAGCATCGGCACGGGGTATTGAATTATCCCTTAGCCACGAAAAACATATCAATGATTTTTTCTATCGTGTGTCTGCAAACTGGGCATATTCTGCTAACAAATATCTAAAGGTTGACCAGGCCGCTTCGGTTCGGGATTACCAAAATTTGATTGGGCAGCCAATTAATGGAGTTATATGGGGGTATGTATCGGAAGGAATTATCAGAACACAGCAAGATGTAGACAATATATTAAAAGCTAACGGGCCTAATTTTACCATATTCGGTAGCAAGCCACAGCCAGGTATGTTGATGTACAAGGATGTTCGGGGCCCGCTGGGTACTGATGCTCCTGATGGAAAAATTGATGGAAATGACCAGCAAGTCATTTCTAAAAATGGCATACCGCGTGTTAATTATGGCTTCAACTTTACATTTGGTTGGAAAGGGCTTAACCTAACCGCCATATTCGCAGGATTGGGACGCTACGATATCATGCCTACCGATGTATACTACAGACGTCCTTTGCCTGGTAACGATAATTTAACTGTTTGGAAAAATGCATGGACACCGCAAACAGCAGCCACCGCTACTATGCCAAGCCCGATCATGACCGATTGGCAAGGCACAAGTAATAGCGAGGTTTCCTCTTCATTTTGGTTAAAGAATGGTGCTTTTTTGAGGTTGAAGTCTTTGATTGTTGATTACAGCTTACCTGCCAGTTTGTTGGCGAAGGTGAAAATCAAAGCTGTAAAAGTTTATTTCAGCGGCGAAAACCTGTATCAATGGAATCATGTAACTGATTGGGATCCTGAACTGGGCGGCGACTTCAGAATGTACCCGGTATTAAGAGGGTTTACCTGTGGATTAAATGTAACACTTTAAACATTAAATTATTAGATCATGAAACTTAAATTCAATATACTGTTCATTTTATTGGGGATAATTGTCTTAACAGTATCCTGTAAAAAAGTATTTGATGTTGATCATCCGGGAGGCCCTATTACTCCCGAGCAAGAATGGGGGAGCTCTGATTTTGTGAAAGGATATGTAACCAATTTCTACAATATTTTGCCGTCATGGAACAGGAATGAAGAACTTGCCGGCGAAGCTTATTCTGGCGGCAGTGGTGGAAATGGCCTTAATTCTTTTCTTAAAGGCACCTATACAAGCCAAAGCGGTTACCCTGACAGGGTTTGGGATTGGGGAACAGTAAGATCGATCAATAACTTTTTTGCGAATATTGATAAAAGTAAAACTGTTTTATCTGATGCCGATTATCGAAGCCTGAAAGGCCAGGCATACTTCTTTCGGGCCTATTTATACTACAGAATGGTAAAAGTATTAGGCGGAGTTCCTATTATTACCGCGGTTCAGGATCCGACAGCAGATATCAATACCTTGCTGGTAAAAAGAAATTCATCGCTCGAATGTTTTGATTTTATCGGCAAGCAGTTAGACAGCGCTATTAATTTGTTGCCTGCTACCTGGGGTTCAAGTGATATTGGCCGGGTTACCAAAGGTGCGGCAATGGCTGTAAAAGGGGAAGCCCTGTTATTAAAAGCAAGTCCATTGTTTTGTAAAACACCCAACGCAACCTATTGGAGTGATGCTTATAATGCCTTGTTGGCAGCTAAAACCGAGTTAGATGCCGATGGTTATGGCTTATATACCGATAATACCTCAAAGCCAAATGAAAACATGTGGTATGATAAGGCTGCTGCTGCTAAAGAAATGGTTTTAAGTTTACGCTATCATTATCCCGAAAAAACGAATAGCTTTCAACAGGGGCAAAGGCCGTTAACCGAAACCTCAGGTGCGGCAGGATCATGTGACCCTACCTGGGAAATGGTGCAGGCCTATCCTATGAAAAATGGTCTTTCAATTTCAGACCCGGCTTCGGGCTATGACCCTACAGAGTTCTGGAAGGACAGGGACCCACGTTTTTATCAAACAATAGTATATAACGGTGCCAGGTATGATTTTGCGGATATAACGCCCCGCGTTCAATGGATATTTAATGCGATTGCTGGTGATGATGCCTATAAAGCCACTCCTAATTATAATATCACCGGTTTTTATTGCCGTAAAGGGATCGATACCACCTTGGGTTCGAGCGTCTGGAACCGCCAGGCTTTTGATTGGCCCATCATAAGGTACTCGGAAGTGTTACTTAACTTGGCAGAAGCTGCTAATGAAGTACAGCATTCTGCTGAAGCGAGGGCGTACATCATTCAAATACGTCAAAGAGCTCACATAATTGCAGGAGCCGGAAATTATGGATTAGCTGCATCTGTTGGTTCTGACTATCAGGCTACTTTGAACGCTGTTATGACCGAACGGGCAATAGAGTTTGCTTTTGAAGGAAAACGGTTCTGGGATTTGAGGCGCAGGCGAATGTTTAATGTGCTGAATAACATGGGTACCCTGCATGCTTACGGACCTTATTTTAACAGTGCAGCGGCATCCTCTCAATATCATATTGATATTACGCAAAGTAACAGCGGGATAGCTTCGCAGCTTTCTAACCTCATTGTAAATTCACCTGCTTCGTTTGATCGTAATGCGTTTCTTAAGGCTATTACAAATTATAAATATGAGCCAATAGACCCGGGCGCTACCAGTCAGATCAATATACCTGATGCTTATTATTTTGGTGCTATTGATCCGCAATATATTTTGCAAAACAAAAACCTGCGGCAAAATGTGGGCTGGGATAATGGAACCTTTAACCCGGTAATTCAATAGCGTACTTCGGGTATTGAGAGCACCTGGGGTTTAGTTGATGAAGCGCCCTGTGTTATGCGGGGCGCTCTTTTACAGTTGATCTTGAAATTTTCTGCCAAGTAAATATTTCTTAGAAATTCCATGAAGTTGTATGTAAAGACGATTTCATCAATTCAAATAAACTAAATTATGTTGCAAAAAAATCTTTTACTGTTCACATGTATTATAATGGCGAATTTTGTATTCGCCCAAACCAGGTTTCAAACAAAGTGGCTAAAGATAAACGTCAACAAAACCGGCTTTGTTACAAGTGTTTCTTCAATTCAAAGCCAAAAAGAATATTCGCCGAAAAGATTTACATCGCCTTTTATGTCGCTATATGTGGGAAAGGAAAAAATATATGAACCGGTATCGTTTTCCTATAATAAACAAAACAAGAAAATTAAACTTTCATTTTCTAATGGTTCGATAGCAAGTATTGAAGTAATTAATAAAAGGAACTATCTGCAATTCAAATTGCTGTCGTTGACCAACCGCAGTAATATTACTAATGTCGTTTGGGGGCCATATAAAACTACTATCTCAAAATATATCGGCGATATGCTTGGCGTGGTGCATGATGGAGATTTTGCTTTTGGCATTTTTTCATTGACTGATAATACTACTGGCGGCTTGCCTTGCGAGGGCGATTTATCGCAGGGGTATTATTATGTTCATGCTACAGATCCGGTTGCAAATCCTTTGCCTGCGGGCTTACATGAAGGGCAACGTTCCCGTTTTGGCGGCGATGGTATCAGTGATGTTGCTATGTCTTCACATCCCGAAGACTATTATAAGACTAATAGCGGGATAGCTGCACAGCTTGCGCCAGAGTATGGCTCGTATGTGGCTTTGCAATCAAGAGATAGAAGGATCAGGCATTTAGATTTTTTTACTTTGTTGCCTGGATATGAACATATGAATCTGCCGCGCCATCAATGGGTAAACTCTATTCCTGTTGATTTCATTGGTTCATCGATTGCGATGTACGCTTGCCCTGATACCGCCGTAATTGCAACGTTGGGGACAATCACGAAGAATGAAAAGCTACCTTACATTACTACATTGGATAATAAATGGATTCGTGATCCTCAATCATTCAAAGCTGATTTGGCATGGGATGGTAAGCAAGATAGCCTGGTGAGCTATGCAAAACAACTTAGTGTTTATAGTGTGCAGGACGAGGGCTTGGGCGAATATTATCCAAACCCAGCCGACCGTTGGGGCACGAAAAGGGTTACAATCAATCACCAAAAAATTTCTATTACAGATTTTACCAGGAAAACCAATCCATACAACATTGCTTATGGTTTGCATACCTTGTGTGAATTTTTGCAACCCAATTGCAGCGACGTGTCACCCATTCCGAGTGATAGTTTGGAAACGTTGTTTTCAACTTACCTCGCAAAAAATATTTCCGCTGCGGATACGATTATTGAGGTGAGAGATACAACTTTCCTGAATGAGTATGGCGGCTGGGAAGGTAATCATACCAACGTTTTGAAATTGGGTAAAGAACTGATTGAATACAATGGGGTAACCACTACACAGCCGTATACTTTGTTGCATGTAAAACGCGGATTTTATAAAACATATACTGCTGCCCACTCTGAGGGGGACAAGATGGATAAGCTGCAACCGAATTGTTATCATGGTTTCGCCCCCAATATTTCTTTGCAGGATAAGTATGCGGAGTATTATGCTAAATTTTTGATCGATGGCGGTATGAATTATATTGATTTTGACGGATTGGAGAGTTGCGTGTATCAGGGGCAGGGAACTTATTCTGAAAAACGTTTCTACAGAAAATTATTCGATACGTATCATCGTTTGGGCGGAAAGTATTTAAGAGTAATGGGCTCGGGTATTTCAGAAGGCGGTTGGTTGTATATGAGTACGAATAATGTTGGCGGCAATAGTAATATGTATAACCCGGTTACGGATACGTGGGGCATTGAAGGGAAGGATATTCGAAACGGAAGCCAAAGTAATTATTTGCCCTGTACTTTTGGTATCCAGAATTTTTCTTCAAGCTGGACATATCAGCAGGCAGATAATCTTCAATCGCGTGCTATTGGCTGGGATGCAATGTATATGCTGGGCTTGAGTGA
>NZ_DASVOB010000661.1:0-4653 GCF_036383575.1 Mucilaginibacter sp. | reverse complement strand
ATTGATCAATCCCCAATGATGGGCGTTGGTCCAGCCGAGTATGATCAAAACAATGGTTGTAAGCAATAGCTGTATAGGGAGGGCGGTAAAAATGAACAGAAGGTTGGTTTTATTATGCTGCCAGCGCTTTTTTACCGAAATACCTGCCGAAAAAAAAACTTCCATTAGCCATAATGAGCATATGATTAGAGCATATAAAGCAACTTGCACAGCATCTTGATGCTGATCGAGGAATTGGGTAATAGTCATTCTTAAATTAGTAGGAGTAATTGCCTTTAAGCATTAAAAGGCAATTTGAACGCAATTTCTTTCTTTTGAATGAATGTTTGATGAAGTATGTTAAGCCGTTGTTAAAACTGTGTGATTTGATAACGCTTTGCTCATGACCAATGTTCAGCATGATTGGTCATCTGGCTGCGATAAACCGATAGTGGTGAATGCTTAATTACTACTTTTAAATACCTTTGCGTTTAAGCAAAAAATGAAATTATCGGTCACAGAACAATCTACAGGCGGCGATCTGCTGCTGCTTATCAATGAAAAACATTTCGACAGGATGTTTTTTACGCGCGATCGTCAGCATAAATACCTCACCATAGCCTGGAACAAGAGCGAAAAGCAAACCGTAACCATTGATGAGGTGGAGTATGATTTTCTGCCCAATACCATCCTGCCCTTAATGGTTAACCAATCCTTCCGTTTTGAACGACCTCAGGATATTGTAGCCTGGCAGTTTAACCGCGATTTTTATTGCATTGTTGACCATGATGAAGAAGTAAGCTGCGTAGGCTTCCTGTTTTATGGCAGCGCCGGGCAGGTGTTTGTTACGCTTGACGAAACCATGCAGTTTAAATTGCAGCGCCTGCTTGATATTTTTATCGAGGAATTTGAAACAGCAGATAACATCCAGATAGATATGCTCCGGATGCTGTTGAAGCGGCTCATCATTATCGTAACCCGCCTGGCAAAGGCTCACAGCGGTCATAAAGAGGCGATGGCCGATGAAAAATTTGGCACTATCCGCAAGTTTAATTTAATGGTGGAGAATAACTACCGCGAACATCATACGGTAGCCTATTATGCGCAGCAGTTAAATAAATCGCCCAAAACGCTGTCCAACCTTTTTGCATTGTATAACCACAAGCCGCCTTTGCAGGTAATTCAGGAGCGGCTTATTATAGAGGCTAAGCGCTTATTATACTATACCGATAAATCGGCCAAGGAAATAACTTATGAGCTTGGTTTTGAGGATGCGGCTTATTTCAGCAATTTCTTCAAAAAGCATACCTCTTTTTCACCTACCGATTTCAGAAATAATAAGGTTTTGGTAGCCGAAGGGAAATAATTACAAGAACCCGGGAAGTTTGTCTATTCTGTAGGGCTGCTAAACTCGCCATCTTTGTATTGTTAATTCAAAACAACAAAAATTAACATTACAAAAATGAAAACTTTCGCAATTCCAACAAGAGAACAAGTAACACCAGAAAATCAGGGCATATTTGATACATTAACCAAAGTAATCGGCCGTGTGCCAAACCTGTTTGCAGTTTTTGCAACTTCAGACCATGCATTGGCTAATTATATAACACTTTCAAACGGTAAAACATCATTACGCGCCAAAGAAAAAGAAGCCGTAAACCTTATAGTAAGCCAGGTAAATGATTGTGCTTATTGTTCCGCCGCCCACACAGCCATTGCTAAAATGAACGGCTTTACTGATGACCAGATCGTTGAGATCCGTGGTGGTTCTGCTTCATTTGATGCAAAAATTGATGCTTTGGTTAAAGTAGCTAAATCAATCACCGAAAATAAAGGCCACGCTGATCATCAACTGGTGGAAAACTTTTATGCTGCCGGTTATACACAAGCTAACCTGATCGATGTAGTTGTAGCTGTTGGCGATAAAACCATCACCAACTATGTATATGCCTTGACCCAGGTACCGGTTGACTGGCCGGCTATTCCCGAATTGGTTAAATAATATTTTCGATTTATAGTTTGTTTACACGATTATGCCCGCCCTGCACTGCAAGGCGGGCATAAGTATTTAACTCTTAAATTATTTATATCATGAACTTTGCACGCTTTGCTTTTACCGATGGTGTTAAAAAACTGCAGGAAAAATACGGTAGCCGGGACAGTTACGCCCGCATGGAAAACCTCATGGCCGATAAAGAGGGTATTGCCGAATTTGAGCAGGCATTTATAGAAAGCCGCGACAGCTTTTACATGGCCAGTATTGGCGAAAACGGCTATCCGTATATTCAGCACAGGGGAGGGCCTGCCGGTTTCATTAAGGTGATAGACAACCATACTATTGGTGTGGTTGATTTCAGGGGTAACAAACAGTATATTTCAGTAGGTAATGTGATGGCGCATCCACAGGTATCTTTGTTTTTGATGGATTATCCCCACAAAACAAGGCTCAAGATCTATGCGGATGTGCGGATTGTTGAGCTTGCCGATAATCCGGAACTATTTGACCTGATAGATCCATCTGAATACAAACATACAGCTGAACGCATGCTCCTCTTTGATGTTAAAGCCTTCGACTGGAATTGTCCGCAGCATATCACTCCACGATATACTGTTGATGAAATTAAGGAAGCCTTCGCCCCGCAAAACGAATACGTGCTTAAATTGGAATATGAAGTTGCTAAGCTTAAAAAGCAGTTGGAGGAGAAGTAAGTTGCTTTGACGGAAAATTGTATTTGAAATAAATGGTGAAGGGGAGGCACCTACCGGAGCCTTAAGGTCCTATTTTGTTTCCTATAAACATGATACTCCTACGGAGTTTTAACCAAATTGACACTCCGTAGGAGTATTGTGTTTATAGACATTTTGGCATCAATACATTGACTCCGTTTGGTGCCTCCTGTTTTAAAGGCGATTCCATGGTCGTTTTGACAAATAAGCTGTAATAGTTTACCTTAGTGGTACTGTGAGTGAATCCAACCAACAAATAATCCCCATGCTTGCCTATGAAGATGGCATTGCGGCTATGGACTGGTTGTGCGATGTTTTTGGTTTCACTGAAAATATGCGGATGACGGATGATGCCGGTCGCCTTACTCATGGTGAGCTTAAAATGGGCGATAGCTTGGTAATGCTGGCCGAGCCAACGCCCAATTATCAAAGTCCGGCACATCATGCCCAAAATTGTGATATTGCTGCTAAATGGAGTACGGTGCCATATATTATTAATGGTGTTTTGGTTTATGTAGATGATGTAGAGCAGCATTATGCCACCGCGAAACATAAAGGGGCCATCATCCTAAGCGAACTTGAATATGGTTTCCCCGGCACGCGCTACCGTGCTGCCGACCTGGAAGGTCAGCGCTGGATGTTCATGCAAATTGAAAAAGATAAAACTACTCTATGATTACGCCATTGTATTATAACGAATCCCAATGTACAACGTTTTTGCGTTGAGCCATTTAAAAAGTTACGGATCGCGATATGATGGGTATCGGAGCGGGCAGTGGTTTTGGCTGCTACCATAAGCCCCAGGTTAATTATTAAAATGAAAGATATTTACGGATTAAGGGATTGGGTTTTAGATAAAAAGGTTTCTAATACTAAGCGCTTTGCACTTGTTAAGATCGTTCTCAAATACCCCGAGCAGGACCTGTTCATCAACCTGAAACCTAAAGAACGGATCAAGGCAATAAACAAAAATTTCATAGATAACTGTAAAAAACTTATCGCCCTTGAGTTATTTGAAAGCTTTGAAATTTCAGGGCTTAAAAAAAGGCCCTAAGCTATTATCGCGAAACTAAAATATAACCAGCTTAAAAATATTGCTTCGCTTGATTATGTTGCCAGTACCTGGATCCAATCAATAGAGCATGCTGAATTTTTAATAAAAGAAAAAGTATTGCCCGACAGATACTTTTGCGTGAAAATGACTGTTGTTATTGAAGAGGAAGGGATTTTACCTAAGAAGCAGCAAATCGAAAAACGCTTTGTACTGATCAAGGCAAAATCAGGCGAGGATGCTTATGAACAACTGGAGAAGCGGGAGCATGAATACGCCAGGCCTTATTTAAACCCATATGGAAGGTTTGTAAGGTGGCGTGTTGAATGTTATGATGATTGTTACGAAACTGATATAGAGTCGCCTGCCGATTTAGATAATCCTGCCGGTGTTGAAGTATATTCAAAGCTTTCGATACGGAAAAATAAAGATAAAGCAATCTGGGACGGTAAATTTTAGTCAAAACTTTCGCATATTTTATATCGTACACGGATATTATAGATATTTTTGTGCTTTGTAGGCAAATGGTACGTTAATAATGTCCATGTACTTACAACAGGTTTAATACTGTAATAAATACAGTTGTACTTAATTACTTTATTTTTAATTTTATAAATTCAGAACACTAAGGTGTTGCCTGTTATAAACCAAACTATAAAAATTGTTAATGGAACTTACAAATAAAGGGGTAAAGGGCAGCCAGTTAAAAAATATGATCATTAAAAGGCTTTATTTTAATAAGGCTATGTCGTGTGCAGGCTTAAGTGAGTTATTTGATAAAAGTATCCCTTCTATAGCTAAAGCCATCAACGAGTTAATGCACGAGGGTTTTGTTGTTGAGCAAGGCTATGCCCCTTCAAGCGGCGGCCGTCGCCCGTTAATGTATTCGGTAAAAT
>NZ_DASVOB010000660.1:0-5953 GCF_036383575.1 Mucilaginibacter sp. | reverse complement strand
ACGCTCGCAATGACATGGAGAGTGAGGCATGCTCGTCATAGTGTGAACGATCAAAACCCTAAGCCACCCAACTCAACCACTGCCGAATCACAGATATAAGTTGGTACAATGCCGGTTGCGGTGATGCGGTTTTCGGCATCTTTGGCCTGGGTATTTCCCGATAATACCAGTACCGTATCCAAACCAAATTTATTACCTCCCAGAATGTCTGTTTGCAGGGTGTCACCAACCATTACAATATCTTTTTTGCTGATAGGACGGCGTTCGCGAAGTAGATCATAAGCAAACATAAACATCTGTGAATCAGGTTTTCCGAACCGAATAAATGCTTTGCCTACAATTTTTTCGATCATGCTGGCCAGGCCACCTATGGCTATCGATACATCATGTTTGGTTAGCGGATAGGCCTGATCTGTATTAGCTACAATAGCAGGGATGGTACGCTTGCGCATCAGGTTAACTGATTTATTCAGGTCACGGCCCCAGTCAAAGCCTTCGTCATCCAAAAATACCAGTGCATTAACGCGGTCAATATTGCTTTCGTTTACCTCGCTTATGGGCAGCGTGTGCAGGCCTGAGCTGTCAATGTAATGGGCAGAATCAGGTGTGCCCAGATAAGCTACAATGCCATCGTTTACCTTCAGGTCGAGGTATTCTTTTGTAAGCATGCCCGACGATATGATCCTGTCGGGCGTGATGGCCATTAAACCTTTTTTTGTATAGGATTCGGCCAGTTGCACTGGGCTCCGTGAGGCATCGTTAGTTACGATATAATACTCCTTGCCCTGTTCTTCCAGATAAGAAAAAGTGTGCTCAATACCTGGAAGCAGGCCTCCATAATTTTTTAGTACCCCAAACGCATCAAAAAAAACAACTTCGTATTTATCAATTATGGATTTAAAGTTGTCTATTCTGGTCATGCTTATCTGTTTTTAGGGTTCTGCAATAAAATGAGCCCGAAAGATAGCTAACCTATTTTAATTTTAAAGCCTCAATGATCTTTTCGGCATCAAAATCCCTGTCGACCGATGGTAAATAGATATCAAATGCCTCTGCCTGGAGTTTTTTGGCGTATTGTTCACTAAAAAAGTGCTTGCCGTCCTTAATTACATAATTCAGGATAAAAAAGCGGTAGGCTTCCTTTAAAAAGCGGATCTCATCGGCAGTCAGTGGGTTTACTTTGTGATATTCCTTTAAAAACATAATGAAACGATCTTCCATCATGGTATTGATCACATAACTAAACACGGTACGGTCGCCAATATCAGATACTACACGGCTAAAGAAATAAAAGTCGAGCAGGCGGTAGCTCATCCTGAACCAGTCATAATCCCAGCGCGAGTAAAGGTCAAGATTGGGCGTTACCGAAAAGTTGCCGATGTTCCAGTCGATAAATACCGGAATGATCTCAAACGAGCTCATGTTGTATTTAGAGCGGTTCTTCAGAAAAGTTTCGCAGTGGTATTTCAGAAAATCGGCCTGCATACCGGTGCCAAATTGCTTGGGATCGGCCTCGATCTGCTGTAATAGAGCGGAAATATCAGTTCGTAAAGTTTTTGATGATTTAGGCAGCACATTTTTAACCCTTGAACACGCCTTATGGAATTTGCCAACCTGCTGGCCAAGCTTTTTGATATGGTTTTCCTCCAACCTGCGTGGTAGGCGTTGTAAAATACGGGTAGGGTTATAAAAAACTACCCAGGCGTCGGTTTTGCCGTGTTTATGGTGATAAATGTATACCCGGTTATTTTTTTGTAAAGAACGTGCCAGGAAATTCTCAAACGGGTAAAGCAGGTTAATTGCCAGCGTTTGGATAATGCGGTGATCTTCTTTAAAGTGCTCAAATTTGCCAAAGTATGAAAGCTTGGCTATGATAATATCGTCGTCGTCGAACGTAATACGGTACACATGATTGGTTGAAACCATGGCGCTGATATCTTCAATATCACGAATAGTTTTTGACGCGTCATACCCCTCCCAGGCCTTGCGGATAATAAAAGAATAGTCCATTTGTATATATCTGCCGGCAAAGTTACGCCAATGGCAGCATTCGGTTTATAATTAAGGGTACAAATATATAATATTTATCTGAACCGGGATTTGGGGGGATTTTTAGGATTAATAGGATTTTGACCTCATGGTTTATACTTCTTGTTTAAAAGGCGCTTTACAGTTAATGATTTGCTGCCAAAGTTTAATAATAATCCGATTTCAACATTGTAAGCTTCCAAATAGTTTAAAGCCTGCGCTAAATGCACATCTTCAAGTATGGTGATTGCCTTAAGCTCTACCATGATCATTCCGCCCACAAAGAAATCCACCCTTCGAGTCCCGATTTGTAAATCTCTGTAAAAGATTGGCATCTCTTTTTCCCGCTCGAACGCGAGGCCATTTAATGCCATCTCTATTTCCAACGCCTTTTGGTAAATAACTTCCTGAAAGCCATTACCCAGGGTAGAATGCACTTGCATGGCGCAGCCAATTATTTTGCCAGTTATATCGGTATGTTTAAGTTGATCCATTTGATGAAGTATGCAAAACCAATAAAATACTTAAGCCACGCAAATCAAAATCCTATTAATCCTAAAAATCCCCCCAAATCCCGGTTCAGATTATATTATCTCAAAATACCTTTTCAACTCCCAATCAGTTACACTTTTGGCAAATTGGCGATATTCCCACAGGCGGGTTTGGGTAAAGTGATCAACAAAGCCTTCGCCGAAAAGCTCTTTGGCAATGTCGGAACTTTGCATGGCTGTGGCAGCGGCATGCAGGTTTGGCCACAGTACACCATTGCGTTTATCCTGGTAACCATTGCCTACAGTTGGTTCAATGTTCAGTTCAAGCTTGTTTTTAATGCCGTACAGACCGGATGCCAATGCTGCAGCCATAGCCAGGTAAGGATTAGTGTCCGAACCCGGAATGCGGGTTTCCAGGCGGGTATAGTTTTCGGTAGTATTGATGATACGGATGGCCGTAGTACGGTTTTCAACGCCCCAGGTAATGGTGGTTGGTGCCCAGGCGCCTTCAACCAGGCGTTTGTAGCTGTTGATGGTTGGCGCATACATAGGCAGCAAATGAGGCATGCAATACAGCTGACCGGCAAGGTATTGCTTATGTATTTCGCTCATTTTGTTTACCTCATTAGCATCATAAAACAGGTTTTTTGATTGATCTTTACTCCACAGGCTTTGGTGGATGTGGCCACTGCAGCCGGGCAGGGTTTCTGTCCATTTAGCCATAAATGATGCCATGATGCCGTGTTTATAAGCTATCTCTTTAACGGCGGTTTTAAACAGCGTTGCTTTATCGGCGGCGGCTAAAACCTCATCATGCAGTATAGCGGCTTCGTACACCCCCGGACCGGTTTCAGTATGCAGCCCTTCTATCGGGATATTGAATTTGGTAAGCAGATTAAACAGATCGTAATAAAAGTCGCTGTTTTCTGAGGTGCGCAGTATCGAGTAGCCAAACATGCCGGGAGTAAGCGGCTCAATGTTGGTGAACTTTTTATCGGCGAGGGTTTGCGGCGTTTCTTTAAAATTAAACCATTCAAATTCCTGTGCAAATTCGGCATGATAGCCCATGTCATTACATTGCGCCTTGATATGCTTAAGCAGGCTTCGCGGACAGGCGGCAAGATCATTGCCATCTGATTTGCTGAAATCGGCTAAAAAAAACGGAATATCATCCTGCCATGGCACATTACGCAGGGTTGATAGGTCAATACGGCAAAGCTTATCAGGATAACCGCTTTGCCAGCCGGTTAACTGCACATTATCATAACAAACATCGTTGCTGTCCCAGCCGAAAACTACATCGCAAAAGCCATAACCGCTCTGTAACCCATCAATAAATTTTTTAGGGTTGATCACTTTGCCACGCAAAACGCCATCAATATCGGCAAAGGCGAATTTGATTTTCTGGATGTTATTTTGTTCAATATATGCTTTGATCTGTTCTTCGTTCATGGTATAAAAAGTATGCCGGTTAAGGTATGGCAAGATAGCTATTATGGCTTAAACTATAAAAAATTAGCCTGTGCGTGTTTAATACGCAATAGCGTTTACCTTTGTTTGAGCTATTTATATGGAAATAATCAACCAGTTTTTATTTGTTTACGGTACACTGCTGCAGCCTGGTAACGAGTTTGCGGAATATCTAAATCAGCATTGTAAATTTATAAGCACAGGTAAAATAAAGGGCCGACTTTATGATATTGGCGAATATCCCGGCGTTTTGATCGATAACGCAGAGGAGCGCCATGTTTGCGGCAGTGTTTTTAAGATGGACGACCCTGATGCTATATTGAAAGTAATTGACGACTACGAGGGCATCGGCGGGTTGTACAACCATCCGCAGGAATATATCAGGGAGCAGGTTGATATCCTTACTGATAATGGTAACGTGAACTGCTGGATGTATATTTATAACTTACCTGTGGATACTTATGGTCAGATTCCCGCGGGGGATTACATCCAATATTTAAAAGATAGATCTGTCCAAAACAATGCTTTCAAATAATCATTTAGTTAACGATGTTTTTCCATTTTAAAGATAGATTCCCGCAGTTAAATGCTTACTGGGATAGGTACCTGCAATTTCAGAAGCGGGTAGAGGCCCCGGCTAAAACCGTACTGCTCCAGGAGGGGAAAATATCCCAGCATTACATTTTTATTGAAAAAGGCTGTGTACGGACATTTTTTAATAAAAATGGCGACGATAAAACGGTGCAGTTTTTCTTTGAGAATGAAGGTCTGAGTTCCTTTGATAGCTTTATAAACAATGTGCCAAGTTTGTTCACTATCGAAACTATCGAGCCATCGGTCATTTATTTGTTGCCTAAGCAACAAGTTCTCCGGTTAATAGACGAGTTGAGTCATGAACCTGATTTTGCCCAAATGATATTGCAAATGACTGCCCGGAGGCAAATGCACTATATAAATGAATTTGTTTCCATTATCCGGGATTCGCCCGAACAACGCTATCTGCATCTATTAAATGAAAGGCCTCACATTATACAGCGGGTGCCCCAACATTACATTGCCTCATATCTCGGGGTAAGCAAGGTACACCTGAGCCGTATAAAAAGTAAACTGGCAAAAGGTAAGCTGCATTTCTAAACTTGATAACATATGTTATCGTCCCGATGCTGCATACCGGGGTAATTTTGTGTTATTAAAACAAGAAAATAACATGAAAGCAGCAGTAATGTATCAAAATGGAGGGTTACCTCAATATACAGATTTCCCGGAACCGGTTGTTCAATGCCCTGATGAGGTATTGGTTAGCGTAAAAGCAGTAGCCATTAAACATCTCGACAAAAGCAGGGCGTCTGGCAAGCACTATTCGAGCGATGCGCCGGGTGAAAATGGCCGCGTAATTGGCGGTGATGGTGTTTGTTTACTGGAGGATGGAACAAGGGTATATGGCTTAGGTGTAAGCGGTATGCTTGCCGAAAAGGCTACTATTCATAAAAGCAGGATAGTAAAATTGCCTGATGAATTGGATGATATTAAAGCGGCCGCCCTGCCAAACGCGGTAGTTGGTGCGGCTATGGGGCTTAAATTCAAAGCGGATATTCAACGGGGTGATGTGGTGCTTATTAATGGCGCTACAGGCTTTACAGGGCGGGTTGCCGTTCAAATTGCCAAACATTATGGCGCAAAAAAGATAATAGCAACAGGCCGAAACCAGCAATCACTAAATGAGTTGCTATCTCTTGGTGCCGATGAAACAATTTCAGTACTGCAGGATGATGAAAGTTTTAAAAAACAGATAGCTGAAATACATTCAGAAACCCCTATTGATATTATTGTTGATTACCTGTGGGGCCATACTGCCGAAATGATATTGGCCTGCATAAAGGGCGATGGTTCGTTTACCAATAAAATAAGGTTTGTATCGGTTGGGGGCATGTCGGGAGATCTGATCCAGCTATCGGCAGCCAATT
>NZ_DASVOB010000659.1:0-7735 GCF_036383575.1 Mucilaginibacter sp. | reverse complement strand
CTAACCTTCAATCTCTAATTAACTCAACGCCGAGCGCTGCCTCACCGCCTCATATAAAATTACCCCGGTCGATACCGATACATTTAGCGATTCTATTTCGCCAAACATAGGGATCTTGGCCAGGTGATCGGAGATACGGATGATCTCGTTACGGATACCATCTTCTTCTGACCCCATAATGATAGCTGTAGGTGCAGTATAATCTGGTTTATAAATATTGTCTTGTGTTTTTTCGGTGCAGCAAACCAATTGCAAACCCGATTCCTGCAGAAAACGTACGGTTTGCATAAAATTATCATGGCGGCAAACAGGGATCTTGTATAAAGCGCCCGCCGAAGTTTTAATAGCATCGGGATTGATCTGGGCCGAACCTTTGGCCGGTATAACAATAGCATGCGCACCCGCACATTCGGCAGTGCGGGCAATAGCACCCATGTTCCGAACATCGGTAATGCTATCTAAAACTAAAATTAACGGTGTTTCCCCCTTCTCAAATACTTCCGGGATAATGTTCTCTATTTTTTGATAAACAATAGGCGAAATTACCGCTATAACCCCCTGGTGGTTTTTCTGGGTAATGCGGTTAAGTTTTTCAACGGGAACCTGTTGTGCCGTTATCTGGTACTCGTTCATTAACTCTTTAAGCTCCTGGATCAGGCCGCCGCTAATGCCCCTTTGTATAAATAATGCCTCGATCTCCTTACCCGAACGGATAGCTTCCACTACCGCCCTGATACCAAAAACCATTTGATTGCTTTCGCGCTGAGGCCTTGAATTAAATGCCATTTTATGATTTGAATTTTGGCAAAAGTAGCTATATTAATTGATTAAGCCCTTATTGAACTGATAACCCTTTTGGGTTTAAAAGGATTTGAGTGCGGATGCTATCAACATTTCAAAACTTTATTAACATTGGTTCAATTGCCTGAAAATCAACCCACCTGTATTTCGTTAAAAAGTTATCCACACTCGGGTGTTTATTAAAAACCTTTAAATTATCACCCTGTGTATGATTATTTTAAAATGCCGATACACTATGTTAGGTGTTTACTTTGCCGGTCGAAGCATTTTTTGTATATTTTTGTACCCTTATGAGTTTTGAGAATAACAACCAGTATAACAAGCCGAACACATTTGAACGCCGTAACCGGATCGCTAATCCAACTCCTTTCATTGCAGGTGGTAAATTACAACCGCAGGCCACTGATTTGGAAGAGGCTGTTTTGGGTGCACTTATGCTGGAGAAAGATGCACTTTCATCAGTTATTGACGTTTTAAAGCCCGAAGTTTTTTACCAAACCAATCACCAAAAGATCTTCTCGGCAATAAAACTGCTATTTGAAAAAACACAGCCTGTAGATATCCTAACTGTAACTGCGGAATTGCGTAGATTAGGTGATCTCGAAATGGTTGGCGGGGCCTATTATATTACTGAGCTTACCAGCCGCGTTGCATCAGCCGCCAATATCGAGTTTCACTCACGTATCATTATTCAGAAATTTATCCAGCGCGAGCTGATCCGTATCTCTACCGAAGTGATCAACGCCGCTTATGAAGATACCAGCGATGTATTTGACATGCTGGACATGGCCGAAAAAAATCTGTTTGAAATTGCACAGAGCAATTTACGCCGCGATGCCCGTAATATGGATGATCTTGTTCATGAGGCTTTGAGAGATATTGAAGCCCTGAAGGATAAAAAAGACGGTTTAACAGGTGTTGCCTCTGGCTTCACCGGCCTTGACCGGATGACCTCAGGCTGGCAAAAATCAGATCTGGTGATTATAGCAGCTCGTCCGGCGATGGGTAAAACAGCCTTCGTTTTAAGTTGTGCCCGTAACGCGGCAGTTGATTTTGACAAACCCGTTGTAGTGTTTTCGCTGGAGATGTCGTCGGTACAGTTGGTTAATCGTTTGATAGCCGGTGAAGCAGAAATAGAACAGGAAAAAATACGTAAAGGCACACTTGAAGAGTGGGAATGGCAACAAGTACACTCTAAGATAGGCAGACTTGAAAAATCTACCTTTATCATTGATGATACCCCAGCGCTAAATATTTTTGAGTTCAGGGCAAAATGTCGCCGCTTGAAATCGCAATATGATATTCAGTTGATCATCATTGACTACTTACAGCTAATGCATGGTAAAGCCGAAGGTAAAGGCGGCGGCGGTAACCGAGAACAGGAAATCAGTAGCATTTCTCGTGCTTTAAAATCGGTTGCCAAAGAACTCAGCGTGCCGGTGATCGCACTTTCGCAGTTAAGTCGTGCGGTTGAAAGCAGGCCGGGTAACTCAAAAAGGCCAATGCTTTCAGACTTACGTGAGTCGGGCGCTATTGAGCAGGATGCCGACATGGTGCTATTCCTGTATCGCCCGGAATATTACGGTTTAACAGAAGATGAGGATGGCAACCCAACCCAGGGCGTAGGCGAGGTTATCATTGCCAAACACCGTAACGGTGAAACAGGTACTGTACGACTAAAATTTGTGGGTAAATACGTTAAGTTCGCCAACCTTGAAGAAGGTATGGACGGCTTCCCTCCTCCCGCAGGTAATGCTTTTGCAGGCCTTGCCCCTTCACAGGATTTTGAAAAACAAAGCAACTTCATTATCCGTCCTTCAAGAATGGACGATATTGACGACGAACCGCCATTTTAAGCCCCCCTGCCCCCTAAAGGGGGAGTTTCAAATAGATGATATTAAATACAATAAAAGCTTTGCTACCAGCAAAGCTTTTATTGTATACTACTAAAGCAAAAGAATTACTCATTGCAAGTAAGCTCCCCCTTTAGGGGGCAGGGGGGCTAAAATATCATCCCCAAAGCCACACCGATAATGATCACTATCGGTGTTTTTATTTTGGTAAAATGCAGCACCAGGAATGTGCCGGTCATTAGTACGTAAGCCATCCAGTTTAAACCAAAGGGTTTTACCAGTAAGATCAACGCAGTTGCCATAAAGCCTACCGCTACGGCATTGATACCACTCAGGGAGTTTTTTATACGTGTTATCTTCTTCAGGTCTTCCCAAAACGGTACAATAAAAAGGATCAGGATAAGGCCCGGTGTATTGATACCGATAACAGCAACCAGGCTGCCAATGATCTGCCCCCAAACGTTGTAGCCTTTGTTACCAAGTGTGATCCCGCCCAAAAACGATGTAAATGAAAATGTAGGTCCGGGTAAAGCCTGCTGCAAAGCATAACCCGATAAAAACTCCGACCGGCCTAAATAATGCTTAACCTCAACAAATTCGGTATACATGAGCGGCACAAGCACCTGCCCTCCTCCAAAAATGAGGATACCATTGCGGTAAAAGTTTTCAAACAAACGGATCGGTAAGCTGAATGGCGATGTTTGATTTACTACTGAACCCAAAGCTGCAAAGAAAAGCAGGATGCCAATAAAGTAAGCCACCTTATTAGGGTTTACGTTTGAATACAGCTTTACCCTCAATTCGTTTTCATGTTGCTGGGTTTCCATGGCTGATGAAATGATACCGCCAAGCAATATCAGTATCGGGAAAGCATAAGCATTTTGAAGGATCAGTGTCACGATCAACGACCCAATAGCGAGCATGGTGCTAATCCTGGTTTTCAAAAATTTGTTGGCAAACGTGTAAGTTGCGTAAGCAACTATACCAACAGCCATAGGCTGTATGTAACTAATTACATGTGCAAATTTGGCCTTGTTGGCAAACATATTATAGCTGATAGCAGCCATACACATAATAATAGCTGAAGGCAGGATCCAGATCAAAAAGGTGATAATAGCCAGCCTGAGCCCACCTACTTTCCAGGCTATCCCAACCAGTGTTTGGGTTGATGACGGCCCGGGCAATACCTGCGATAAAGCATTGAGTTCCATTAGCTCATCTTCGGTAATATACCTCCGCTTTTCGACAAATTCACGCAGTAAAACCGCAATATGGGCTTGTGGCCCGCCAAAAGCGGTAAAGGTATATATCAGCACATCCCGAAGGAATATAAGTTGCCGTTTTTTCATTCTTTAAAGAAGTTCATAGTTCATGGAAGATGGTTCATAGCAGGCAGATCATAGCATATAGTTCATGGTTCATGGAAGAACTAATCCCTCCCGAGCAACTATGAACTATGAACCATTAGCTATGAACTACTAATAATCGTCATCGTCTTCTTCAAAACCCATTGCCTGTCTGTATACAGCCTGCAATTCAGAAAAAGTATGGTTGTCACGCTTTTCTTTGGTCACTTTCATGCCGTTTTCATAGGTTCTGATAGCATCATCTTTACGGTTCAAAGCTTCATAAAGTTTGCCTAAATGATAATAGGTGCCAGTATAACCGGGGTGGTTATTTACCAGATCTTCGTAATAGGAAAGGGCCTTATCTGTCTCATTCAGACGCAGATATTCTGTTGCCAGGGCATATTTCAGAAACTCGTCATCCGGTTCATTTTTTATAAATTCCAACAGCTTATTCAATCTGCTTAACTCCATTTTAAACTCTATCTTTTTTAACTAAATTTGCAAAAACCTATTGATATGAAGATTCTGGTATGTGTAAGTAATGTTCCTGATACCACCACAAAAATAACTTTTACTGATAATAACACGCAATTTAATACAAACGGGGTACAGTTTATCCTTAACCCTTATGATGAAATAGCACTTGCGCGCGCCATTGAACTAACCGACGGTGGTAAAGGTACAGTAACTGTAATTAATGTTGGGGAGGCAAATACAGAAGCCACGATACGTAAAGCCCTGGCCATTGGCGCTACCGATGCGATGCGAATAAACGCTAAACCGCACGATGCCTGGTATGTAGCCTATCAGGTTGCGCAATATGTAAAAGCAAATCCTTTCGACCTGATCCTGACCGGTCGCGAATCGATTGATTATAACGGATCAAAAGTTGCCGGTATGCTTGGCGAGTTGCTCGATTTGCCTTCAGTATCCATTATCAAAAAATTAGACTCTACTGACACCGAAGCAACCGTTGAACGCGAAATTGAAGGCGGTAAAGAAGTTTTAACTATCCCCTATCCGTTTGTCGCAGGTACTGCCGAAGGAGTAGCTGAACCCAAAATACCTAACATGCGCGGTATCATGTCGGCCCGAACCAAGCCGCTTGCTGTTATAGAACCGGTTGAAGTGAAAACCTTTTCGGAAATTATCAGTTATGAAACACCTGCTCCGCGCGGACAGGTAAAACTTATACCTGCCGATGATACAGCCAAACTGGTTGAACTATTGCATACCGAAGCGCGTGTTATATAATTTATGATCTAAATCACTAACAGATAACTATGTCAGTTTTAATATATGCGGAAAATGCCGGGGGCAAATTCAAAAAATCAATTTTTGAAGCCGTTTCCTATGCCCGCGCCATTGCCGATCAAAATAACACTTCACTTACCGCTGTTTCAATAGGCAATGTTGACAGCGGCGAATTGGCCTCATTGGGTAAATATGGCGCTGATAAAGTGCTTAACGTATCCGGTGATAAGCTAAAGGATTTTGTAAACCAGGCCTATGCCTCTGTTATAGCCGAAGCTGCTAAAAAAGAAGGCTCAGCAGTCGTGGTATTATCCAACACTTTTTCGGGTCGTGGTTTGGCCCCCCGCATCGGCGTAAAACTGGAAGCCGGTGTTGCCGACGGAGCGGTTGCTTTACCTGAACAAGCTGGCGGCTCATTTAAAGTAAAAAAAACGGCCTTTTCGGGCAAAGCTTTTGCTATCGTTGAGCTTACTTCGGCTATCAAAGTTATTGCGCTTGTACCCAACTCCTATAAAGTAGTTGAAACAGGCGGCACTGCCCAGGTTGAGGATTTCAGCGTAGAAACCAAAGCATCCGACTTTAAGGCAATGATCAAAGAGATCGTTCGTTCAACTGATAAAGTCTCCCTGCCCGATGCCGAGATCGTTGTTTCCGGAGGTCGTGGTTTAAAAGGCCCTGAAAATTGGGGCATGATACAAGAACTTGCAGAGCTTTTAGGCGCTGCCACAGCTTGCTCCAAACCAGTATCAGATGCAGGCTGGAGACCGCATAGTGAACACGTTGGACAAACCGGTATAGCTGTCAGTCCAAATTTGTATATTGCAGTCGGTATTTCAGGTGCTATTCAGCACCTGGCCGGGGTAAGTTCATCAAAAGTTATCGTAGTAATAAACAAAGATCCCGAAGCTCCGTTTTTTAAGGTAGCTGATTACGGGATTGTAGGCGATGCATTTGAAGTACTCCCTAAATTAATAGCAGCCGTTAAAGAATATAAAGCTTCAGCATAAATACAGGGTGATGGGGAATAACATGAAAAAAATAAAGCTTGATATTGTCGGCTTATCGTACAGTCAAACCCAATCAGGCGCATATGCACTTGTTTTGGGCGAAGTTAGCGGCCGCCGCCGTTTGCCTATCATCATAGGCAGCTTTGAAGCCCAGGCTATTGCTATCGAAATAGAGAAGATGACCCCAAGCCGTCCGCTCACACACGATCTGTTCAAGAGTTTTGCCCAGGCTTACCAGATAGAGGTGCAGGAAGTGATCATCTACAATTTAGTGGATGGTATATTTTACGCCAAACTGGTTTGCAGCGACGGCAAACGCTCTGTAGAGATAGATGCCCGCACTTCTGATGCCATTGCCGTAGCTGTACGCTTTGACTGTCCTATCTTCACTTATGAATTTATTCTTTCAACGGCGGGTATTGTTATTGAAGGCAACGACTTTGTTTATTTAGAGAATATCAATGAGACGCCCGAAGAAAAATCGGTTAGTACATCGGTAAGCGGCTATGCCTCCATCAGTACCGAAGAACTCAAGACCAAACTCCAGGAGGCACTTGCCGAAGAATCATACGAAAAAGCTGCCAAGATCCGCGATGAGCTGAATAAACGTAAAGCATCCTGATAATTTCGGGATTCGAATTTTCGATTTCGGATTTATCTACTGCTCTTTTTAAAACAAAATTTCAATCGACTTTTAATACATAACAGAAACTCAATCCCGGGTTTCTGTTTAACAAACGTAATTTCTGTAACGGTAGTTTTCTGATTTACATTTATTTCACTACTTTCCACTTTTAATTTAACACTGACTAAATTTATTTAAACCAGGCACCGTATGAATATTAAGTTCCGCTTAATACTGATGAATTTTATGCAATTTTTTATATGGGGGGCTTGGTTGCTTACCATCGGAGCATACTGGTTTCAGGATAAACATTGGTCGGGCGCGCAATTCGGGGCTATCTTCAGTACCATGGGTATTTCGGCCATATTTATGCCGGCCCTTACCGGCATTATAGCTGATAGATTTATCAATGCCGAAAAACTATACGGTGTAATGCATATTTTAGGCGCGGCATCTTTATTTACCCTACCTTTAATCACCAGTCCATCTGCCTTTTTTTGGGTGATATTGATCAACATGATCTTTTATATGCCAACCCTTTCGCTGTCTATAACAGTAGCATATTCGGCATTAAAAAGCAATAATAAAGATGTTGTTAAGGATTACCCTCCTATCAGGATCTGGGGAACTATCGGGTTCATTGCGGCATTATGGACGGTTAGCCTAACGCATAACGAAACTTCGCCAAACCAGTTTTACATAGCTTCGGCTGTAGCACTTGCGCTTGGCATTTATTCATTCAGTCTTCCTAAATGCCCACCGCTTTCTGCCAAAACAACCAACAAATCATTTGTAGACTCATTGGGGTTGAACGCCTTCAAACTATTTAAAGATCCCAAATTTGCC
>NZ_DASVOB010000658.1:0-3753 GCF_036383575.1 Mucilaginibacter sp. | reverse complement strand
AACTCCCTGAGCTTTTCCATAAGTACGGGTAGCATGTTGAGTTGTATTGCCGATTTTTCCTCGAACGCTTCTGCCGATACAAATTGCCCGTTATCCTTTTTACCGAAAAAGCTGAATAAGCCCATGAGGATAATGTATTTTTGCCTATAACGTAGCTATCTCCGCCTGCACTTTCTTCGGTAAGCTTTTAACCACTTCATTATAGGAATGGTCTATCATTTCACACAGTTGTTTGCGGGTAAGAGAACCGTTCATTTGCACGGTGTTCCACATTTTTTTATTCATATGGTAGCCAGGCTGCACTTCGGGGTGGAGCTCACGGAGTTCAACAGCCCATTCGGGGTCGCATTTAACATTGAACCTGTCGCCGGTTTGTAAGCCGGTTAATAGAAATATTTTTTCGGCAATTTTAAAAACCAGCGTATCCTCGCCAAAAGGAAAACCTTCGGTAGTACCTGGCTTTTGCAAACAATAATCACGCAGCTCTTCTATGTTCATTACCTGAAGTTTCTGACCAGTTTGGTATAGGATACCGTATTGCCAAAATTATATTTGAAACCAATGCTGTACTGAACAAACTGATCGGTTGCGTTGTTTTTAAATTTTTGAGGGTTGTCATTGTATCCATCAAGTCCTTCCCCGAAAGCATAGCTGTGCTGAACGCCAAGGGTTATGGTATAGCCCACCTGGTCATAATCATCATAAATTTTAAATTCATACCCAAGACGCAGAGGGATCATGAGGTTAATGCTCTTGTCTTGTCCCTGGAAACCCTCTGTTACTCCAACTGGTCCGTGGTTTTCATATCCCGGCGGATTTGAACGCTGTACAAACGCCATCTTGTTTTTGATTGCACCGATGCCTGTACCTATGTAAAAATTCTTAAGTACGTTTAAGACGCCGCTATTGTCATAATCAATGATTTCACCCATTTGCAAATCAGCACGGAGAACAAGCGCTAAAAAATTATTTTTTGATTTACGTCCAAATTCGTCCGTAGCGGGGGTAAGGCCACCGCCTTCAATTGTACCAAAATGAAAATCGAGTGCTATAGGTACATAGGGACTGTAGTTGTATGTTAAATTAAGTGTACCGCCGGGGTGCCAGACTTGCTTTTTTAGATCGTCGAAACCACGAGCATAATTGGCACCGAAACCAACTCCCCATTCATAATAATTGTAACCACTTTGGGCTTTTGCCATAACCGAGGCACAAACCAAAACAAAAAGTAGAAAATATTTTTTCAAAGTATAATTTTATCAATATTTACAATTGGAGATGGTATTAACCGCCGCCTAAATTTCCTCTAATATAAAAGCTTTATATGAATTTCAGCTCATTCATTAAGTTCACTGTAACCGAACGCTTTTTGCGCTACGTTACCATTGATACGCAATCAGACCCCTCTTCGGTTTCATTTCCGTCAACAGAAAAACAAAAAGATCTTGGCCGGCTGTTGGTTGATGAACTGTTAGCTATGGGGGTAACCGATGCGCATTTGGATGAATACGGTTATGTTTATGCTACTATTCCGTCAAATACCGATAAAAAGATGCCGGTGATCTGCTTTTGCTCACACATGGATACCGCTCCCGATTGCAGTGGAAAAGATGTTAAGCCTATAGTACACAAAAACTACCAGGGACAGGATTTAATACTCCCGGATGATAATACACAAGTGATCCGCATGGCGGAATACACCGACCTGAAAAACCAAATAGGTAATGACGTGATAACCGCCAGTGGTACAACCCTGCTCGGTGCAGACAATAAAGCAGGCGTAGCCGAAATTATGGATGCCTGTTACCAACTTATAAATCATCCTGAAATTAAACATGGCGATATCCGGATCCTGTTTACACCCGATGAAGAAGTTGGTCACGGTGTTGACCATGTGGATATTGCCAAATTAGGTGCTTTTGCAGCCTATACAATGGATGGCGAAAGCGCAGGTAATATGGAGAACGAAACCTTTTCGGCAGATGGCGCACGACTTACTATTAATGGGGTAAGTTCACACCCCGGATTTGCCAAAGGTAAAATGGAAAGTGCCATTAAAATTGCCGGGCAAATTATTGCAGCCCTGCCCGATGAGCTTTCGCCCGAGCATACTGAAGGAATGCAGGGCTTTGTACATCCGGTAGGTATAGATGGTCATGTTGAAACTGCCTCAATTGATTTTATCATCCGTGATTTTGACGAAGCCAAACTTGCTAATCATGTTGAGGTAATCCGCCAAACGGCCCGTGAGGTATTAAAGAAGTTTCCAGGTTCAACGTTTGATATTGCCGTGAGCCAGCAATACCGTAATATGAAGGGCGTGCTTGATCAGCACCCGCAAATTGTTGATTATGCCATGGAGGCTATTAACCGTACTGGCTTAACCGCCAAATTGTGCAGCATTCGTGGTGGGACTGATGGCTCAAGACTTTCGTTCATGGGACTGCCCTGCCCTAACATTTTTGCAGGTGAACATGCGTTTCACAGCAGGCATGAATGGGTGTCGATACAGGATATGCAAAAAGCCGTTGAAACTATTTTGCACCTGTGCATGATCTGGGAAGAAAGAAGTTAGTATAAAGTCGGAAGTCCGTTTTGGACTTCGAACTAACGACGTACGACTTTTGGCTAAATAGTGTATCATTATTAACACGAAATTTAATTTATAGATGTATACAATACGTACAGCCACAGCAAATGATGTGGAAACCATCCGGGATATTGCCGATAAAACATGGTGGGTAACCTATGGCCCCATTCTTGAACACGAACAAATAGCCTTTATGCTGGGCGAGATCTATTCGGCAGATAAAATAACCAAACAGGTTAAGGAAAATCTACAAACTTATATATTGCTGGAGGAGGATAGTAAACCGGTGGCGTTTGCCGCTTATTCTCCCCGCGAGGAAAATCAGGAGATCTATAAACTGCATAAGCTATATTGCCTGCCCGAAACCCAGGGCAAAGGCTATGGAAAGGTCCTGATCAATGAGGTGGCTCGAAAAACAAAAGATGCCGGCAAGCAAGCGCTTGAACTTAACGTGAACAGGTACAATAATGCTAAGTCGTTTTATGAAAAGATGGGATTTAGCATAGCCTATGAAGAGGATATTGCTATTGGCAAATATTGGATGAATGATTATGTAATGCGGAAGGAGTTATAGTTTCGTCTTTTACGACGGATTATTTGGCAGGAAGTGTTTTCAAAAGCTCCTTAGCGGGTACAGCCTTGAAGCTACCATCTTTATCACCAATGATGAGACTTTCGTTGTTGGCAGCAGCTGCTTCAACCAGTTTACGGTTTGCCCTTTTCATGCCTTCAAGCACTTTTGCAGCAAACTCGTTAATATCCATTTTATTTGTTTTTGTTGTCATTTGCTTGTGATAAAATCGTTTCCCAAATATCAGGTGTTATAATATTAGTTTTAAGTTCATCTGCACTTTGCGCAACAAACACAGGTCCAAGATCGGTGCTGTTTGCTATCAACCATTTATCACAAATGGGTATATACAAATATACCAAATTTCTTATTCCTCTATAATATCTCCGTTCTATCACATCGATAGGAATATTATGCCCGCCTCTGCTCACTCGTTTAGCTACCCGTTCGATTGCCATTTGTGGAGAACTTAGCCAAAAGAACAATAAAGTAACTTCATATCCGCTTTGCTGAGCCCTTTTAACTAAGGAAACGTAACTCCGGGTTGAAAGTGTTGTTTCAAAAGCAAAATCAACTCCCCTGCTTAGCAGCT
>NZ_DASVOB010000657.1:0-3256 GCF_036383575.1 Mucilaginibacter sp. | reverse complement strand
AAACCCAGCAGGCGCAAAAAAATATCTATCCACGGTTTGCGCAAAGCATTGGTGTTAATTACAAATCGGCAATTTCGGGCTCGGGAGCAACGCAGTTGTTAGCAACGGGGTCGTTCTATTTCCCCGGTTTGTTCGTGAATCACAATTTTGTGATCAGCCTGGCGCACCAGCAAAAAGGCAAGGATAATGTGATCAGTTTCTCTAATGATTTTCCTTTCTCCAAAGGTTATACCGCCGAAAACCTGGACAATATGAACAAGGTAGGTTTAACCTATCATTTACCAATAGCTTATCCTGATGCCGGTTTTGGTAACCTGTTTTACCTATCGCGCCTGCGAACAGCATTATTTTTTGATTATACCCATGCCAACGCCTCCAACTTTTTTACCGATGGCAGCAGCTTTAAACAAAATTTCAGATCGGCAGGAGGTACGCTGTATTTCGATACTAAATTCTTTAACCAAAACAGTATCACATTTGGCATCAGGTACAGCAGGTTGCTGGATGAGGACTTTTTTGGTGGGACAGGAAGAAACAGGATAGAGCTGGTTTTGCCGGTTACCTTCTTTTGATGTTAATAAGCTTTGTTTCTGATGTAACCACCTCTTGGAAACACACCGGCTATATCACCATGACATTCATAAAGATGAGTTTTTCTGTTAACCAGATAATTGAAAATTCGCAGGTCCTTCCTGGTGATTTTGAAGGCGTATTTTTTTAAACGCATGTAACCATAAATACCGTAAGCTTGTGTCTCACTGCATATGCTAACAAGCATTCTCCTTAATTTTGTGATCTGTTTGTGCTTTGCAAGGCTATCTATTGACCTTGCTTCGTCAGTTTCATATGCGCCATCACCGCAGTATAATCCGAACATTTTATGCTCGTTTAACTCGTTTTTAAGATCGTCAACAGTTTTTGCAGAGTCATAAAATGCATTTCTTAATTTTAGATACTGTATAGCCTTTACTGTATCTATTTTAGGATGATTTCTGAGTATGTTGGATTTTCTATCGTAATCATTATAGCGCATTGATGCTCCCTGACCGTATAAAACCGAACTTAAACAAATAGTGTCATTATGTACCAATAAATTTATATGATAATCATAAGTACCGTTGAGTGTTATATTTATTAAACGGTGGGTGTATCCGAAATCAACGTCTCTGTCATATACAAGTTTTATGTCGCTATTTACAGGTTCGCGGGTTTTTTTGATGCTATCAGCACGCTGATAAAGTCGGTTGGCAGATTTTTCCTGGTTCGCCAATGCTTCAAATTTGAGATAGAATGTTCTATCCAGATTTTGGCAGTAACCGTCACAAGTGGTCAGCGAAAGTAAAATGAACAATATCTTTTTTGCGATCTTCATTTAATTATCTCCTCTTAGGGTTTCCTTATAGAGGGTCTCGAGAGAACGTTGCTTAACGGAATTTACAAGATATCAGTCTTATGTCCTGATATCTTGTTTCTTGAATCTTTTATCTAACTATTCGCCAGCCTGATCAATTCCTTAACCCGATCAACCCCGGTTACGTCGATGCTGTATTCATCGCCTGCTTCGGCGCTCATCATGATACTTTCGTTATGAAACTTCATTTTACTCGCAACCTTGATCCTTGCCGACGAATGAACTTCCTTTACCCCTGTAAAATGGATCAGGTCGGCCACGTTGGCTTCACTTACACCACTTCCGGGCATAATGCTGATGCGGTCTGCCGCTTGTTCAACAAGGCGGTTTAAATTGCTGGCGCCTTCAATAGCAGTACTTTTGCCACCCGAAGTGAGGATGCGCTCACAGCCCATTTCAATAATTTCTTCAAGAGCCTTATGCTGATCGACACACATATCAAAAGCGCGATGAAAGGTTACGCCCAATCCCCATTGCCTGGCGAGGCGCACCATTTCGGTACAACGTTCTATATCTATGGTGCCATCTTCGTTAAGGATACCAATCACAACGCCATCACATCCGGCATCAATACAATACCTGATATCGGCCATCATGAGATTATACTCCATCTCATTGTACAAAAAGTCGCCTCCACGCGGGCGGATGAGTACATAAAGCTTGATATGGAGCAGGCTGCGGGCCATTAATATGGTGCCGTGTGAGGGAGTAGTGCCACCCTCCTTTAAATTTTCGCAAAGTTCAACACGCACAGCGCCGCCCTCCTGGGCCGCAAGGGCCGATGTAACCGAATTAGCGCAAACTTCGAGCGATACGGGTTGATACATTTTTCTTTTATGTTTTTTAGTTCATGGATCATAGTTGATAGTTCATAGCCGGATTCGTCTATTTAACCCAACATCCTAATAGCTTTTCGCCATGAACCATGATCTATCAACCATGAACCAAATAATTTCTATTTATAATAACTCTTTCCCGGTATTAACAGGTCCTGTTGCTGTGCATTACAAACGGCGTATGAAAAACCGCTTTGTATAGCATAAGCACCATATTCTCCTTTTTTGTTGATAGCTAAAAAGCCAACCTGGATCTTCTTGGCTATTTCCGGTTTCTTTTTAATGATGCGATTTACGGCTTCCTTGCAGGCGTCTTCGGGCGATAAACCCTGGCGCATCAGCTCAACTACTAAAAAGCTGCCCACATTACGGATCACCTCTTCACCAACACCTGTTGAGGTTGCGCCCCCAACTTCATTATCTACATAAAGACCGGCCCCTATAATAGGACTGTCGCCAACACGGCCATGCAATTTAAAAGCCATGCCACTGGTAGTGCAACCACCCGAGATATTGCCTTTGGCATCAATGGCCAGCATACCTATGGTATCGTGATTATATTTATTGCCCGGTTTACCTCCGTTTTCGATATTCATTACGGGGCTGTACTGGGCTTTTTTTAGCCATTCCTTCCAGATCTTTTCTGTTTCGGGAGTTAGCAGTTTTTCTTTTTTCATGCCCTGCTCAACAGCAAACTGGGTAGCGCCTTCGCCAACCAGCATTACGTGAGGGGTTTTTTCCATTACCAAACGGGCTACCGAAATGGGGTGGGCTATGTTTTCCATGGCAGCTACCGAACCACAGTTGCCAAACTCATCCATAATACATGAGTCGAGGGTTACATGGCCATCACGGTCGGGCAGACCTGTACGGCCCACGGTGTGGTTGGTAATATCTTCGGCTTCGGGGATACGGGCACCTGTTTCAATGGCGTCAAGTGCGCGTCCTCCGGCTGATAATACTTTCCAGGCACCTTTGTTAGCTATGATGCCAAAATCCCAGGTGGAGA
>NZ_DASVOB010000656.1:0-6184 GCF_036383575.1 Mucilaginibacter sp. | reverse complement strand
TGTGCAGGATGGGCGCCGTGTTTGTTGCCGTCGAGATAGCGATAACCCTTGTCAAAATAGCCATTGCCATGTGTACCGCCAATTACGCTGCTTTTATATCCTTTTAACGGAAATACCCATTGCAGTTTTGGCTGAATGAGTTCGGCCCGCAACATTTCCAGTAAGCTAATTCGTTTTAACACTAAATCGAATTGCTTTTGCGCCTCCGCTTTTTTTATGCCTCCGTTTAAAACCGCGTTATTAAAGCTGTTGAATTTGGTAAAAGCAGCCGTATCGCGCTGGGCTAAAGCCCCGGAGCTGATTAATAAGAAAGAAAAAAACAGGATAAGTTTTTGCATAAGGTTTGTGGTCAATAAGTGGTTTAAAATTTAAAACGCGTTATTGCGAGGAACGAAGCAATCCCCGATTAGCAGGTACGCCCTGTATAGTTCGCGATTGCTTCGTTCCTCGCAATGACGATTCTTAATTTTATGTTCTCTGATATTAACTTAATAGTAGCCAAAATATTATCCTATCCGGATATCATATTTGGCAAGCAATCCCGGCAAACCATGAAGGGAGAATTTGGCCTTTTTAATGATATTATCATCGGGGTCGATAATGAAATTAAAGGAGGTGCTCAGATCGGCGTTTTTTAATACAGTACGACTAAAGAAAGCGTTTTTGAGATTACAATTATTGAATTTACAATCGCTCAGGTCGGCTTCGGTAAGGTCGGTTTCAATCATCGAACAATCGGTGTATGTTGCTTTTTTATTCTTCTTTTTATAAAATACGGCGCTATCTAAAATACAATCCTCAAAATGCACTTCAAATAAAAAATCATTGGCCTTACCAAAGTTTACGCCGCTTACTTTACAATGTTTGAAGCGGATATTTTGCAGACCGGTATTACCCAAATCGGCAAGGAGCAGGTTGCAGGTATCAAACAGGCAATCAACAAAGGTAATGCCCAAAAACGAGGCATTAGAAAAATCGCAGCTGATGAATTTGCAGTTTTCGTAGGTGGTGCCGGTGAGCTGGCCGGCGGTTATTTTGGTGAAAGTTTGGTCTTCGTGGAGTAGGGTTTGCATGGCAACAAATGTAAAGTTTAAACAATAATATGTTTTGGAAGGATAATGGGTTTGCAGAAAAAATGTATGTTTGAGTCAAAGCACTGGCGAAGTTCCCCTTAATCAACCTTATCAAAAACATGGGAAATACCTACACCCAATTATATATTCATTTTGTATTCGCTGTAAAATATCGTGCATCATTAATTGATGAAGCATGGGGAGAAAGGCTGCGGCAATACATAACTTCAATTGTTCAAAAACAAGAACATAAAGTTATCGCTATTAACAACATGCCAGATCATTTGCATTTATTTGTTGGGTTAAATCCTAATCAGGCAATCTCAGATTTAATAAGAGTAGTCAAAAGTGATTCTTCTGAATGGATCAATAGAGAAGGATTAACACACAACAAATTTCAATGGCAGCAGGGGTATGGTGCTTTTAGTCATAGCAGATCACAGGTAGCGAAAGTGGTACATTATATTGAAAGTCAGCAAGAACATCATAAAAAGAAAACATTTTTAGATGAGTATCAACACATATTAAAGGATTTTAATATAGAGTTTGATGAGCGATACATTTTTAAGCTGCCGGAATAGAATGTTTTAGAAGTGGAGCTCCTAAGGAGCTCTAAGATAGCTGTTATATATATTGCTACAAACCTGTTGTCCCGATGGGACAGTCAAAAAGTAGAGACTGATCGGCAGCATTAAAAGTTAAAAGGATGATTAGTTGCACCAGAGGTGCAAAAGGTCTGTAGAAACAAATAATAAAATTCATCGTGTGCCGTAGGTACACAACTTCTAAAATCTGATTACAAATATTTCCCCCCCCATCACTGGCACAGCTATTGTTTTAACTAACCTGCATTAAAACAACATGCTATGAAAGCATTAGAGATAAAATTGGCTGTACTGTTATTGGGGGTAACGCTTAGCGCTGCTGTCCCCGTATCAGCGCAGTCATCCAAAGATACTTCAACATCAACCACCAAAGCTAATGGAGCCGGTACGGGAACAGGCACTTTGCAGGATAGCGATAAAACCAGCGTACCCAGCGGTGATGCCGGTGTAAAACAAAGTACCGATCAGAAAGCGGTAAACCCATCTCAATCCAAAGGCTACTGGATTCTGGGGGTATTCAGTTTTATCGGTATTATCGCGCTGATCGTTCTCAGAAAAACCAGGAATGCCAATTCCTGATCAGTTAACCTCAATGATCTTAATGCCCCATGCCTCCAGTTTTAAATCGCTGTTTTTGCTGATATTATCGCCCGATAATAACTCTTTCCCGTTGTTGTAAGGATAGGTAAGACTGGTCTCATTAGCCGAATAATTAAAATAGTAATGAACTGTTTTCCCGCCCTGGTTTATACCCTGCTTGGTGATAACCGGCCAGGCTATTTGCTGATCGGCACCCCAAAGACCGACTTTTTTTACGGCATCGGTTAATAATTTATCAGTAACGGCGCTGATTGGTAAACAGCCAATGTATGTAGCGAGGCCTTTGCCATAAGTGTTTTCGGTAATGGCCGCGTATTTGCCCCAAACCGGGTGATCATAATAAGCCAACACTTTAGCCGTGGTAGGGGTGATGAGCTCCATCCAGGTGTTGAGCCTTTTATCTTCGGGCTTCAGGTTCCAGTCGTCAGCTTTTAATGAAGTGTTGCTTGGTTCGGTGAACTGACTGTAGTAAATACCGCAAGCCTCGTCAATAATGCCCGGCTGGTGCGTGGTGCGCACTTTCACATTTTCATCGGCGAAACCACTTTTGCAGGTATAAATGATATGCCCGCCGTTTTTCACGTAAGCGTTAAGTCGTTTCAATAAGCTATCAGGCGCTGCATAAAGCAGGGGCACTATCAGCAGTTTATAATCTTCAATATTTTTACTGGTTGGATCGACAAAATCACAACCTACGTTCATGTGATATAAGCCATCATAAAACTGGCGCAATACATCATTGTAACCCATGCGTGTTCCCCAGCCAAAACCGAAGGCTTTAAAGCCGGTAAGGGCCTCGTTGCTGAACAAGATAGCCACATCGTTTTTCTTTTTCAGGTTGATAAGCTTTGAACTCAACCTGTCGAAATCCTTGCCGATGGTTTTAGCTTCGTCATAAACAGGATTAGGTTCAAAATCATGACTTAACAAACCCTTCCAGTAAGTTTCGGCAGAGTTATGGATAGAGTGCCATGGCCAATAACTCACCATATTTGCACCGGACGCCAAATGACTGAAGGCCTGCAACCTCAACTGACCAGGATAAGGTACCCATTGCGGAAAACCCTGTGCCTCGGTTTCGATGGTGAGATAGTTTTTGCCGCCTTTCATGGAGCGGGCTACATCGCCACCAAAAGAAATTTCCACGCCGGTAAGTTTATCCTGGCTGGGGTGGTAGATATCTATCCCCGCAATATCCAAAGCCTTGGCTGCTGCAAAATGATCAACATCAGGCTGGATGCCGAACGAATAGCCATGCCATTCCAGGTCGAAGTTTTGGGTGATGAACTGGTCCGGGCGTTTATATTCGCGTACTATGGCAGCCTGCCATGCTAAATAATCGGTAACAAGCTGCCGCTGAAATTTGGCGAACTCCGATGAAAGGCTACCGTTTATGGTATTGACCATCGACGGAAAATCGTCCCAGTTATTGATGCGGTTGCTCCAGTAATCGAGCCCAAAAATGTGGTTAATGTTATCGAGTGTTTTATATTTGGCCTTCATGTAATTAACAAACAAGGCCTGTACGTTTGGTCCGGCTGTGCCGTATGATTTGGTTTCGTTATCTACCTGGTAACCGATCACCGCCTTGTTATCTTTCACATGTTCCATGATCTTGCGGATAACGCGCTCGGCATAAAAACGATAATCTTTATTGGTAATATCCATATTTTGCCTTGGCCCGTATTGGTTTTGACCTGATGGGGTGATGGCCAATATTTCCGGATGCTTTTTAACCATCCATGTTGGTACGGCATAGGTTGGTGTACCGATGATAACATGGATCCCCGCTTTTTGCATGGCGTTTAGTACCCTGTCGATATGGGTAAAATCGAAGACGCCATCCTGTGGCTCTTCCGTACTCCAGGTTGATTCGGCAATGCGCACCACGTTAATGCCGCAGGCTTTCATCATTTGCACATCCTTATCCAGCCGTTCGTAAGGCATATATTCGTCATAGTAAGCTACGCCGTAAAGCAGCTTATCCATTTTGGGGTATTGTGCGAAGGCTGACGCAGCGAAAAGTAATTGCACGATGAAGAGCAGCAGATATTTTTTGTTCATAACAGCGATATTTAGGATAACTGGCTTGTGCTGATGAAAGTACGAATTAATTGTATTTTTAACACACAATAATAAAATATTTTATGATGTGAAACAGATGTAGTAGTACACAACATTTTTATTGCTGTTTAAAAACTGATATTAGCGCCCTGTTGTAATACAATTATAGCCCTTTAATATCCCTATGAAAATGATAGCCCGCAACCTGCTGATGTTGGTATTTTGTTGTGCCACGCTAACTGTAAACGCGCAGCAAAAACGCCTTACCTATTGTAACCCGCTTAACCTTGATTATGGTTATACGCCCTTTGAAACCTTTGCAAGCTGGGGCAAACACCGCGCTACTGCCGACCCAACTATGACCCTCTTTAAAGGGAAATACTACCTGTTTTCCACCAACCAATTTGGTTATTGGTGGAGCGATGACATGCTGAACTGGAATTTTGTGTACCGCAAATTTGTTCGCCCGTATAATGAGGTGAAGGGTGACGAGCTTTGTGCCCCCGCTACACTGGTTTTGGGCGATACGCTGCTGGTGATCGGATCCACCTATAATAAAGATTTTACCCTGTGGATGAGCACTAACCCAACTCATGACGATTGGAAAGCCGCCAAAGATTACTTTAAAGTAGGTGCCTGGGACCCCGGTATGTTTGCCGATGACGATGGCAGGGTTTATATCTACCATGGCTCCAGCAATACACTACCGCTGTACGGACAGGAGATTGACAGGCATACTTTCGAGCCCATAGGCCCTAAAAAGGAAATGGTAAAGCTTAACCCAGAAGAGCATGGCTGGGAGCGCTTCGGTGAACATAACGATAATGTATTCCTGCTGCCCTTTATTGAAGGTTCATGGATGAATAAGTATAAAGGCAAATACTACCTGCAATTCGGCGCACCCGGCACCGAGCAAAGCGGATACGGCGATGGCGTTTTTGTAGGCGATCATCCGCTCGGCCCGTTCACTTATCAAAAGCACAACCCCTTCTCGTACAAACCGGGCGGTTTTGCCAAAGGCGCAGGCCATGGCGCTACCTGGGTTGATAAGTATGGCAATTACTGGCATATCAGCACCATGGGCATTTCGGTGAAAAATAACTTCGAGCGCCGTATCGGTTTCTGGCCTGCCGGGTTTGATCAAGATGGGGTGTTGTATAGTAATACCTCTTATGGCGATTATCCGCACTATTTATCCAACAGCCCCGAAGATCACCTGAAGAGTAATTTTACCGGCTGGATGATCCTCAATTATAACAAACCGGTGGAGGTTTCATCAACCCTTGGCGCTTATGCGGCAAACAATGCTGTTGATGAGGACATCAAAACCTACTGGAGCGCCAAAACGGCCAACAAAGGCGAGTGGTTAAAAACCGACCTGGGCGAGATCAGTACCGTAAACGCCATCCAGATAAACTATGCTGATCAGGATGCAGAGTTTTTGGGTAAATCATTGGGTGTATATCACCAGTACATCATCTACTCGTCGCTCAACGGCAAAACATGGCAGCCCCTTATCGACAAAAGTAAAAACCGTAAAGACGTACCGCACGATTACATCGAACTAAAAAACCCAGCCAAGGCCCGTTATATTAAAATGGTGAACCTGCATATGCCTACCGGCAAATTCGCGTTATCAGGCTTAAGGGTATTTGGCAAGGGTGCGGGAGCAAAACCTGATACCGTTCAAAACCTGATCATACTGCGTGGAGATAGCGAACGACGCAACGCCTGGTTGAAATGGAAACCGAACGATAACGCCACCGGTTATACCGTTTATTTCGGCATAGCGCCCGATAAGCTGTACAACAGTATGATGGTTTACGGTAAAAATGAATACTA
>NZ_DASVOB010000655.1:0-4099 GCF_036383575.1 Mucilaginibacter sp. | reverse complement strand
GCTTACGCAATTTCATATGGACGTGGCCAGTTCCATCCAGGCTGCCGCCGAACGGATCATGCTTGATCTGACCACTGCTTTATATAAAGAATTTCAGTTTGACGACCTGTGCATGGCCGGGGGCGTTGCACTCAATTGTGTGATCAATGATAAAATATTAAAACAGTCGGGCTTTAAGCGGCTTTGGGTACAGCCTGCAGCCGGAGATGCCGGAGGTGCTTTGGGAGCGGCATATGCAGCTTACTATGAGCACTTAGGTAATGAACGCAATGATGCTAAGAATGCAGATAAAATGCAGAATGCATTGCTCGGCCCATCTTTTAATGCCGGTAAAGTCAGAGAATGTTTAATAGCTAATAACTTACCATTTGAAGAATTAAACACTCCACATCTGAATAAAAAAATAGCTTCCCGCATTAATGAAGGTAAAGTGGTGGGCTATTTTAAAGGGCGTGCAGAATTTGGTCCGCGGGCTTTGGGTGCAAGGAGTATTATTGCTGATCCGCGGAGGGTAGATATGCAGTCTGTTTTAAATCAAAAGATCAAGTTCCGGGAGTCGTTCAGGCCATTTGCACCGGCGGTTTTAGCGGAGTATGCTTCTGAATATTTTGATTTGGAAAATCCAAGTCCTTACATGCTGCTGGTTACAGCGGTTAAAACCGAATTGAGGATAGCTCCCTCTCCGGAAGAAGAATTACTGAAAGGATTTGATCTGTTAAAAGTGAAAAGATCAGCTATCCCGGCAGTAACGCATGTTGATCATACTGCCCGGATACAAACTGTGAGCCATGAAAACCACCCTGACTTTTATGATCTTATCAAAGCATTTTATGAGTTAACCCGTTGCCCATGCATGGTAAATACTTCTTTTAACCGGATGGATGAGCCTATCGTAAATACCCCACAGGATGCAATAGATTGTTTTATGCAAACAGGGATGGATATTTTGGTGATTGAAAATTTTATGGTCATTAAATAGCGCCTGTGTCGTTTTATGAGTTGATCGTCTGCACTCTTTACTGATTATCTGCTGGGTTTATATTCATTTACCTGTCCCGATGGGAATCTCTCAATCCTTTATTCAACAAGTCGCACTTGCCTGGTCACGATTCTCTCCATAGTTGCGATATTTCGTGATTTTACCCTATTTGTTTGTTTTTAAATATTTGATATACAGGTATTTGATTTAATGGCACGGTAATTACCCATATGCCGATAATCTGCTCTTGTAAAAGGAATTTAAGAATCAAGTTTTAAAAATAAAAGCTATGGAAATCAACAAAATTCTATTCGTTGTAACATCACATGATGAGTTGGGCAACACAGGTAAGAAAACCGGTTTATGGATCGAAGAATTTGCAGCACCCTATTACAAATTTCATGATATGGGTAAAGAGATCGTAATAGCGTCACCCAAGGGTGGACAGGCACCCATCGACCCGAAAAGTGATCTTCCCGAAAACAGGACACCGGCTACCATAAGGTATTATAGCGACAAAGAAACACAAGATAAATTGAGCAATACGGTAGTATTAAGCAGTGTTTCTGAAAGCGATTTTGATACCATTTTTTATCCGGGCGGCCACGGGCCAATGTGGGACCTGGCCAACGACAAGGAGTCGGCAAAGCTTATCGAAGCCTTTTATCAGAATGGTAAGATCGTAACCCTTGTATGCCATGCGCCTGTAGCATTAAAGGAGGTTAAGACCCCGGAAGGAGAATACCTCATTAAAGGGAAAAGAGTGGCGGCATTTACCAACACCGAAGAAGAAGCCGCTCAGCTGACAAAAGTGGTGCCTTTTCTTTTAGAAGACATGCTGATAGAACGGGGGGCTAATTTTCAAAAAGGTGAAGATTGGAAGCCCTTTGTAACCCGCGAAGATCATTTGATCACCGGGCAAAACCCGGCCTCATCTGTTTTGGCTGTTGATACCTTGCTTGATTATGCAGAAAGAATGTAGCTATCTACGCTGTCCGGTATAAATTGGACAACTTTTCATTTAAACCCTCAAATTCCTGTTTGCTATATGTCAGGCCTGTTAACGAGGTCGCTGCACAATAGCAAACAGGAAATTTATTGATCATGATATGCTTCGATCAATATGCTGTTCTATTTTGTAATTACTTAAATGACTTAAAAGCTTCTGCTGCCTGGTTTAACTGGGCTACGCTGTTGGTTTGTTGACCATTGTGTATAATGATCCGATACCTGAATGTTACCGATTCGCCTTTCTTTAAAGTAAGGTTCTTCTCCGACTTGCCGTTGGTGAAAATCTTTTCGCCCAGCGGATTGGCAGCAAACAAGCCATAACCACGGGCATGCCAGAAAGTAGGGTAGTTAGGGTTTTGAGGATGATCAATGATAGTAACGCTTACCGAATCAGCCCCTATTTTACCGTATACCTTGCACCATACACCACGGGTGCTCCAGGCGTCATTGCCTGTTTTGCCCTCGCTGGTAAGGTAGGTGCCGTTGGCCACTTTATCGGTGCCACCTTTTACTATCGTTACATTTCCTTTATCATCTGTAAATTTCTGATCAGCAGGATCCGGGATCTGCAGCTCGTGGGCCAGGCGCAGGCCAAGCATCCCATCTTTGGCATCTTTAAAAAGAGCGTCCTTATCTGCAGTTAAGGTAGTTACTCGGTCAATGATCCGTTCCTGCGCATTCCCGCTAAATTCAAAACGGGTTTGTTCTTCCAGTATCACCTGCTTTTGCTGATCTGTCCAGTTTGCATGGTAAGCCAGTATGCCTTTTGTCCCGTCTTTGGTTTCCAAAATTTTGTCGGTACGGATCCATCCATAACCACTCTTTTTAGCTGTAGGTATGGCATAGGAGTTATTCCAGAAATCGAGCCCGTTCAGGTTTTCAAAATTAAACCACAAACCAATATGGTGCGGGTGATCGGTAGGATCGCCGGGACGTGGAGCCAGCGGAAAGCCCCGGGTTACCAGCGTGCCGTCTGCCGACCTCAAAGGGTAAAGCACCGGTTTTTCTAAAGTTTCAGGATACAGGAAAGTGGTAAAAGGTTTGCCACCTACCAGGATCTCTATTTTATTTCCTGCTGATTTGACCAATTTCACCGGCTCGGCCTGTTGAGCATGTATTGTCATAGCAAATAAGGTGTTAGCGGCAAAAATACAGGCCCAGTTTTTTAATATTTTCATCGGAGGTAAGGTTATATAAGCGTGTGAAAAGATCAGTCATAAAAGCATTGGATTGTGCGATTCCCCTCTTGAGAGGGGGAGGGGTGTGTTTCTGCTTTGATAAGCCTATAGTAGAAACACATCCCTGCTACCACGCGTTCTTCCGCGCTCCTTTCAAGAGGGGATTTTATATGTTTAGCCTTAATATTTAAACACCTTCCCGTTAGCCATTACTTCCTGGGTGGCTTCATCAAAAGTGGCCTTGTAGCCGGTATGTACGGCGGCATTGGTCATGATGTTGGCTATGGAATGGCTGTAACCTGCTTCAACAGGGGCGTTAGGTTGCTTACGGCTGCGTACGCATTCCATCCAGTTACGCACGTGGTTTGAGGTCAATATATCACCGCCGGTATTGGCTGAAGCCACTACTTTTTCAGTATTGGCAAGGCTAAGCTCGGGTAAGAGGTTTGCTTTCATGTGCATAGCATCGGCCATTTTTTGGGTAAGCCCTCCGGTTGGCGATACTGTGTTGGTGATGAGGTTAAGTTCACCTCCGTTTGAATAGTAGATCTCGGCCGGGTGCTCATCACCATTGTGCATGCGCGAACCGAAAGTAACCTGGAAGCCGGTGGTAGGATCATTAAGCGGACCGTAATCAAATGCTGCCAGTATGGTATCCCAGTTGCGGCGTCCGTCCTTCCACATATAAATGCCGCCGTTGGCGACTACGCTGCGTGGATGTTTTAAGCCGGTAAACCAGTGTACGGTATCGATCTGATGGCTCATCCATTGTCCGGCCAAACCAGATGAATACGGCCAGAATAAACGGAACTCCAAATATTTACGCGGATCAAAATCTTCGTATGGCCGGTTCATGATAAAGCGTTTCCAATCGGTATCCTGCTCTTTCAATTGTCCTAACAATTCAGGTCTGCGCCAGCGGCCGGGTTGG
>NZ_DASVOB010000654.1:0-6114 GCF_036383575.1 Mucilaginibacter sp. | reverse complement strand
AACCAGTACGAATACTCGAGGGTGAACATCCGGGTAAGGAAGTTCTCGTTACGGTTAAAGTAGTTGAGCGCGCTTTGAATACAGATATAATTTTCGGGCAGCTTGTGAAACAGGGCTACCACTTTTTTAAGCTGATCGGTATCGGGGATATCCTCGGCAGCGTAAATAGTAAGGTACTGCCCCCTTGAAAAATGCAGACCGTAGTTACAGGCCTTCGGCTTGGTTTTAGGCATGTGGAAAGGCACCACAATAACTTCAAACACAGCGGGGAAGTCGAGGTTTTTTACGGCGTTTAATGTTTTGTCATCGTCCTCTTCAATAAGCAGTTTGATATCCAGCTGCTCGCGCGGATAATCAAGACTTTGCAGGTTCCAGATGAGTTTCTTGATGAGCTTATCTTCCTTATAAACGGGCAGCAATATGGTATACACAGGCAGCTCATCGTTTACAATGGCCCGCAGATCGTTTTTGGTAACAGCCTGGTGCAGTTCAAACCGGGAGCCAACCAATGCCAAAAACAGCTTAAAGATAATGGCGATCAGGAAAAATGAGCTGATGATGAGGTTGATGGCGATGGATACCGTTTTGAAGTTGAGGAACAGGCCAATGGCGGTAATTCCCCACAAAATAAAGATAAAAGCAAGCTGCGGCGCGGTAAAAGTTGTTGAGGCCGAGCTTTTAGGATCGCGTTTAAGGAGTTCAAAAACGGCGGATTTCACATACTTCTGCCCGGTAAGCTTGTGGCTTAGCCAGGTGATCTCCAAATCGGATGCTACAATAACTTCGGGTTCCAGATCATAGGTAAACCTTACAAAATCAAGGAACAGGTTATTGCTGGGATCGGCCATGATGGTAACCACCTTATTGTTTTCGATACGAAGGGGGATACCCAGCTGGTCGTTGGCAAATTTCAGGTCAACCTGGTCGAGGATCTTCTGGTCGAAAGCTTCATTGCGGATTTCGGCAAACTGGTAACCGGCGTTGCCTAATGAGCGTTCATAGTTTTTGCGGGAAACATAGCCGAAGTTAAGGGCTATTTTAAGGTATGACATACCCGATCTTTCCGAAAAAGCATGGATCTTTTCCTGGTCGGCCGGCGAAATAAAGCCGTCGGCAACCAAAATATCAGGAATAGAAATACTCAGTGTATCCATATTAGGTGTTTATAAAAGCTAAAAGCCGAATGCTTAAGGCTTAAAGCTAATAGTATGATTATCATTGCTATCTATCAGTCTTGTGTGAATGTATCGACAGACTCAATAAATAACTTTATCAAACCGGCTGTTGTTGCAGGCCCGGTTTGATAATTGTGCGCAATGTGTTTTGATACCCTTGTGCAGCGGCATTAATCGTTAAACAGGTCCTGCGACTTTTGCACTTTCGAGCGCACATACAGGAACGAAAGCAGGATCAGGATCAGGATGCCTAACAAAATGTACAGGTTGTAGCTGTCCCAGAAACGGGTAAGGCCGCTCTTGGTATCAATATACTCCAGGTTCTCGCTCGATTTATTGATGTTGAACAGGTATTTGTTGGAGTTAACATCCGAGATACAAACATTGCTCGACAGGGTTGAAAGTTGCTCGGTAATGGATTTAGATACCGCCAAAAAAGCTTCGGCAACATGAATGCCGGTGGCAGTAAGCACCAGGGTAGCATTATTACTTCGCCCGTAAAAAATCTGCGCCAGGCCGTTTGATACCGTATCCGAAAGCTGGTAAACCGGCTTGTTATTATCGGTGTAATACAGCCTGAAATCCTTGTTAAACTTGATAGGTGCATCGGCAAAATCATCAAGCAGCTTATCATCTTTTGAAAGCAGCGCAATGATGTTATATTTTTTTAGCTCGGTTGGATCAAGATCTTTAGAGTAAACAAACTCAGGGAAGTTGTTGGCGTTGATGTTGTTGTTAAGCTCATAAATGATCTCGCCCATGGCAGCAGCAGCATACTTGGCGTATTTTTCGCTTACTACAATTTTGGTAGTACCGCTGTTAAATGCCTCGGGATACTGATAAAAGCTCAGGTCGCTGGTGATGAAGGGGTTTTTTGATTCGAGGTATGATTTATCAACATCAACTTCGGCAAAAAAGTTGGTGAAGCTGTTTTTACAGTTACCGTTGGTAGGGTAAAACCGAAACTCGGCTTCCAGCGTGTTGTACTTGTGGTGCTGGTAACGGTTAATGGTGATGGAGCTGTTCAGCTTGCCCGATGCATCCAGCTTTTCGCTGCTGATAAGCAAACCATTAAGGTATATGTTGAAGAAGCCGCGGTCGCCGGGGGCAAGGCCGCTGTAATTGGCAACAAAACGGATCTCCACCTCTTTAGGGGTAAAGCTAAAATCACTATTCTTAAAGCTGTAAGCGCTCTTCAATGAGCCAATACCCGACAGGAAGTCGCTCACGCCGCCAATTTGTTTTAACGATAGCTTTGAACGGTTTTCGTCGATAGTTTTAAAGAAGGTGTTCTCAGCCTGGTTTATCAGCAGGTAATCGCCATAGGTTGAGTTAAGGATATTCATGTTGCCCAGGGCGGTGATAGCCTTTTCGTAACCTGCATCGTCGCCGCCGGTAATAAACAATACCTCTTTAGGCGCTTGCTCCTGCGTTACAGTTTTAACAGGCACCAGCTGGCCTTTTACATCAACCATGTGTACGATGGTATCGGTTAGCAGGCTTACTGATTTATGAAGATAAAATAAGCCCTGATTAGCCTGCGGGGTAACTTTTACAAGCTCACGGGCGTCGGCAGGTAATTTATCTACGGCACCTACCCTAATGTAGTTGCGAACACTGTCGGGCAGTTTGCTTTCTTCATAAACTGCAATTTCACGTGTTTGGGTCTTTTTTAACCTCGAATAAGCCCAGGCCACAGCTTTAAGGTCATGCAGCGTTGGGTTTGTTGGATAAACGATAGCTTTTTTGGAGTCGAAGCAGTTGCTGATATTTACGTTGTCAAAAAAGTTTTTATTGCTTTTAACCAATGAAAGGTATGAGTAGTTCTTGATCTTTAACCACATAGCCGGGTTATCAAGGTCTTTACACTGATCATCGGTGATGGTGAGCAGGGTTTTGATCTGTACCTTCAGAAATTTATCGGCAGTGAGATCGGCACGGCTCAGGTTAAGGGTGATCTTCTGGATAGAATCGGGGCCTAAACGGCTGCTATATGCAGGTTTATTATTAATAACCAGGTTAATGTATGAATGCGATTTTATCAATGCCTGCGACGGTTCGAAATATAAAACCAGTTTACTGCCATTCATTTCAACCAAAGGAGTGATCTTGAAGTAAAATGAAGTAGCACCGCTCATGCCGTATATCATGTCATCTTCATGGCCATAGGCTTTAAAGGATGCAATGCTGTTGCCCTGAGCCTGTGAAGCCGTGCTGAATAATAGGATAAAGGCTAATAAGGTAAAAAACTTATTCATTGATATCAATATTAATTTATTACGTAAAATTCTACTCTGAAATAATTGCCGCTGTCATCGCTGCGGTAGCTGAGCTCGCCGCCCATTTCCTGTGTCATCAATTTGGCAATGGATAAACCCAAACCTAAGCGGCTTTCAGTAACGCCGGATGTATCGTTAAGTGTTTTAAGCTTGTTGAACATCATTTCCAGCTCCTGCTGGCCTATGGCTATCCCTTCGTCAATAATCTCGAAAACAAAGCGTTGGCGCTGTAAGCTGGTTACAACCTTAATGCTGTTATTGGTTTGCGAAAACTTGATGGCGTTTGATAAAAGGTTTTGAAACACCTGGCCTGCAAATACTTTATCAAGCCTTACGTTAAGGGGCAGCTTCAGGATATTATCAATCAGGTGGATGTTTTTCATCAGGGCTGTTTCATACAGGCCTTTAAAAACATGCATCACTTCAACGTTGATGTCAAAGATCTCCATATTGAATTTCATATCCGGCGATTCGATCTCCTTAACATCCATTAGCTTGTTAAGCATATACTGCATCTTATCAGCCGATTCGGATATGTAGCCCACAAATTCCTTCTGGTCGGTGCTGAGCCTGAAATCCTCTTCCTTGATCATATTATTGCTCATTACAATAGAGCCAATGAGGTTTTTAAGATCGTGTCCGGCAATGTTGATGAAGCTGTTCTTTTGGCTGTCAAGCTTGCGGAGCTGCTCATATTGCAGGTCGATAAGGTTATTTTTTTCGGCGATATCCTTGTTTTGCTGCTTAAGCTGCTCGTTTGATTTTTCGATAAGGATCTTTGAGCGCACCTCGCGCTGAATTACTTTGTAACGTGCACCGGGGATCAAGCAGGAGATGCCCGCAATGATAAAGAAGATCTGCCCGCCGTTGCTTAAAACCAGGTCGAGATTGTATTCGCTCAGCAGGTTAAAGAAAATGGCAAGCAGCAACAGCGCCATTAAGGTTTGGATGATGGAGTTTAGCGGTTCCCAAAAAACCTGCAGGTTAAAAAACAGCAGGGTAGTGGCAAACAGCATAAAGTAAATGGTTAAAAACTGGATGTTCACCAGGTTGCACAATATAGCTGCCGTTACCGAAAGCATAAAAAAGCTGATATGCAGCAATATGCGATAACTGAATTGTTTATGTTGAAAATAACTGAACAGGCCGTATATAATAAGAATGGTTATGATCCGGATAATGAAAAATTGCAGCCAGAAGTTGTTTGCATAAATAAAATCAACAATACTAAAAAGAGGGTACAGGAATATGATTGTCCATATGATATTGTTGGTTTGGTACCACGCTTTTTTTGCGGTCTCTTTAATTAATTCTTCGTTAGTAATTTGAACAAACATTATTTGTTATCTTGAATTGTAATTAAAAATTAAGGCTGCTGTTTAAATAATTCAGTTAATATATTGGTCGACAAAAATATTCGTTATACGATAATTCAAACAGGTTTGTTATTGCTGTTGTTAACAGTAATATTTTCTGTTGCAAAAAGCCGTCCAATTCCTCAACATATCCGGGGCCTTGCTTTTAAACGCGCCCAAAGTTTAAACAACGGCATCAGTATTTCATGGCTTGAACAAACCTGGGCCGAAAGCTCACTGCCCCAAAACGCCATCAAAAAATCTGATTTCCTGCTGCTCAAAAAACTGGGGTTTAAAAGTATCAGGCTGCCTGTTGCTTTTACTTCCTTTAGCCCCAAAACCACAGCACAGCTATTTACCTATATAGATAAAGTTGTGGAGCAATGCGATACTTACGGATTTAGGTTGGTTATAGATTATCATTATGGCAGCTTAAGCGATAATAATTACCTTACAGAAACACCCCGGATAATTGATTTGTGGCTAAAAATAACCAAAAGGTATAAAAGCACAAGTTATAACAACCTGTTTTTTGAGATCTATAATGAGCCGCCCCACATGAACCCCAAAGTGTGGAAAGACGCTGCATATAATATTGTTACGGCTATCCGTAAAATTGATAAACAGCGTACCCTCATATTGGGGGCGTCAAACTATAACAGTATTTACGAGTTGAGCAGATTTGAAAGGCTTGCCGATGATAATATCATTTACACCTTTCACTTTTACGAACCTTTCTTTTTTACCCACCAGGGCGCTGCGTGGGTGGGCGACCAGGTTGCTACCACCGGGGTATCATTTCCATACAATGCGGAAAATTTTCCTGCACTTAATCCAAAAGCAAAAAATACCCCCGGCGAAAGCAACTACCATATGTACCCGCGCGATGGCGACGAACAATCAATAAATGATAAACTACAGATCGTGAAAAACTGGGCCTTGAAGTACGATGTACCCCTTATTTGCGGCGAGTATGGAGTGTATAATAAGTATGCCGATGTGGATAGCCGGTGCCGGTATATCAGGGCAGTTCGCCGGGCTTTAAAGAAGCTTGATATTCCTGGCATGCTTTGGGATTATAACAGTAATTTTTCGCTGTTTGATGGCAAGCCGGCTAAGGAAAATTTACCCTTGTGTATGCAAGACGCAATTAGCCAATCACAGTGAAAATTTAAAACATAATGTTACAATTTTAGTTACCTTTGCTGATTAATATACCTGTTTTATGGAATTTTTTGTAGAAAAGCGCAGAGAAGTAATGGTGCACATTGAAAAGTTCATGTTAGAAAAAATACATGAATATTT
>NZ_DASVOB010000653.1:0-3069 GCF_036383575.1 Mucilaginibacter sp. | reverse complement strand
AACCCGGCATTGCCATCGCGCTATTCAGGGTTTGATTTATATAACGCCTACAAGGTGGTAATGAACAGCCCTAAGCCTTACCTGCAGCATCAGTCGCATATTGCTAAATATAGCAAATATAAAACCTACACGGCCAAGCAGCCGGTGATCAGGGACAGCCGTGATGCCAAATACACCCAGGCACGGAACAACCAGGGTCATAACCAGCCGCAAAAGCAACAGAGCCCAAAACAATCAACTAAAGACAAACCTGAGAACAAAAGAGATGATCAGCACCAGGCCCCATCTCAGAAAAATGATAGGCAAGATAAAAGCGATAACAAAAGCCGCCCAAATAATCATTAAATGGTAAATGACTTTAAGTTCAACGATTCTATAGAAGTGGGATCGTTGAACTTAGGCTATTGTTGCAGAAATAATTAAAGAGACTGGCTCTTCGGCGTTACTTTCCCGATCCTTTTATCCCTGTGCGAAATGAGTTCGCAGATATTTATCGCCGCGGTTTCAAAGTCATCATGAGCATCACTGAGCAGCAGCCAGGCCGAATCGAAGGCTTCTCCTTCATTAAATACAAAATTGGCAAGTGCCGGTATAGTTGTTTTAAGACTGGCATGATCTTCCCTGCTGGTAGCTACCCACAAACCGTTGTACCTGCTATTTTTGCTAAGCTTACGCAGTATCAATACTATCTTTTTCTCCCAGTAAATATAATACATACCGACAGCCGGTTTGATGATCACGTTTGCAGGCAAATAATCCAGCAGGAAGTCGAAAGGCATCATTTTTTTCATAGAATACTTATTGATTTGGGCATTTGCGCTGGCTTCCGTAACACCGTCAAAAACAACGATTAAGTTCAGCAGAATCATTTTATGCTAATAACTCGTAGGATTCCCGCAGGTACCGAAACAAAGCCGGCCGCAGGTCATCCAGCAACGCTATCCTGATATGGTTTTCGAATTTATTGATCGAGGCTACACTTTTGAGTACCGGTTTTTCCGGGTGCGCCACTTTAGAATAGAATTTCAGGTCGAGCTCTTTCTTCATCGGCCGGATCACCAGGAAGGTTAACCGCCTGGTAAAGACAATGCAGTTAGGTGTGGTACCAACCAGTACGCCATCCCAATCCGCAACCTCCGCCAGCAGCTTATCAAATACCAGCATCAGTTCGGGAGGCCGGCCCTCGAATAAACTATCCAAACTCACCCGTGCACAATAGTGACTTTGCTCGGGCCTTGGCAGCTCCCGCTCACATTTAGGACAGATCCAGCTCATCTATTTTAACATTCGGTTTTTAAAGGTACGATCTCCATACACTAATTATTTCATCATGGCCTTTTCTTTCGACCCAGGCTAATGGTGCCGACCAATCGGCACCGGCATGATTAAAATTAGGGAAATGAATTGATTATATTTAGGCTTTAAATTTTTAAAGAGATGAAGAAATTTCTGTTGGCGATAGCTTTTGTGGTTACTTTTCTGTTAGGTTTTGGCTTTAGCCGCTTAACCACCCCTGTTAACAATGGCCCGCGTGTAACGGGGATCGGCGGCATCTTCTTTAAGGCCAAAGATCCGGCGGCACTCAAAATATGGTATGAAAAAAATCTTGGCATGCGCATGGTGCAAACCGGTACAACCTTCGAATGGCATCAGGGTATGGACAGTACCAAAAAAGGTTTTACGGCATGGGCACCTTTCAAAGAAACGACCAGATATTTTCAGCCCTCTGATAAGCAATTCATGATCAATTACCGGGTCGAACAATTAGATGCGCTGCTGGTTAAGTTAAAAGCCGCCGGGATCCAGCCAACCGATAGCGTAGAAAGAGTAAGTTATGGTAACTTCGTGCACCTGATGGACCCCGAAGGCAATAAGATAGAACTATGGGAACCCAATGATGTGGAATATGCCAAAATGGGTACGATCACGACAAAATAGGTTACCCTTGCCGTTTTACCATTTCATTTATCCAAATTGGTGCAAAAGGCGATGTACAGCCTTTGGATACCGGGTAATCGCGGTAGATCCCCAATCGTTCCCCGATAGCGAGGGCCCGCTCACGGTAAACCGGTTGATGGATCCCGATTTGCGCGAGGGTACTGTTCATGGTCCATTGTATTTCGGGTGCAGCTAAGGGCATTTCGGCTTCAAGGTGGTCAAGCATACCCGGGAGATCCAGGCCCTCGGGGTTTCTGGCTACCCTGCCGCTGGTAAGGCTCCAACCCAGGCGAGCGGCCATAGGGTCGTCGGCTATCAGCCATTGCTCACGCAGTTGTTCCTTATCCGCACGCTCTTTGATCACGTAAGCATAAAGCCAATCAATCACGTCTGCAAACCGCTCGGATCGAACCATGCTATCCAACTCTTCAATGGACAAGCGCTTTGGGTCAATGATCAATACGGCCAGGAACCGTGCGTCGATATTGCCGGTGGCCCATACTGCCCTGGCAAGTTCATGATCTGTTTTGATCTTATTTGCGAGTGTCCGGACATCTCCGCGCTTTACTCCAAACTGTTGTCCATGTGCACCACGTTTGGTATTTTGGAGGCGCATTCTCTCGCTGCCCATGGCTTCCAGCCTGGTCATAACTTCATTAACTGTCATCAATCTCCCGTTTTTTGGTTATCCGAATTTAAAAAGATAATCCTATAAATAGCTATTGTATATCAACATACCAAAAACAAAACGGTATTTTAAAAATGATCTAACTCAAAAAAACGTCATTGCGAGGTACGAAGCAATCGCGAACTTTACAGGGCGGACCTGCTTATAGGGGATTGCTTCGTACCTCGCAATGACGTTCTTATTACCTGTTTTTTCAAACAGTTTTAGAAGTGTCAGATCTAATTTAACTCGTTAATTATTCAAGAGTTTTGACACCCTTAATGGTAGTTGCCGAGTCCAGGTGCAAGTCAAATACCGTAACGTTGTTCTCTCCTTTTTGAAGCCAGTTAGCAGGGCAATATAAATGAAACTGCGGACCTACATTCCAGTAACGACCAAGGTTATGACCGTTAACCCAAATCACACCTTTTTTGAAGTTGCTCAAATCGAGATAGGTATCTGCT
>NZ_DASVOB010000652.1:0-11880 GCF_036383575.1 Mucilaginibacter sp. | reverse complement strand
GCCGCTGGAAGGCCAGTCAACCACTACACCCGAAACACGTTACGATAAGGGGCTGGCGGTTCAGAAATCCATTTTTGGTGAGGCTATCGATAAGATGTACCAGGACGCCCATGATGATCAAAAGCATCTGCAAAAATACCTTTCGGATAATTGCTTCGGCGATTATTACACCCGAACCGGGCTTGATATTAAAACCCGGGAGCTGGTAACATTCAGTGTGCTTATTGCTTTAGGCGGGGTTGAGCCGCAGGTAAAAGGACATGTTCAGGGAAACCTGAATGTGGGGAACAACAGGCAAACCTTAATTAATGTTACAACCCAGCTACTACCTTATATCGGCTATCCCAGAACGCTCAACGCTATTAAATGTATTAACGAAGTAACAGGCTCATGAAAAATGTAATTATCCTTGGGGCAAGCGGCAGCATAGCCGGGCATGTTATTGAGATATTAGCAGGTGATGCTGATGTTAACCTCACACTTTTCGCACGTAATGCCCGTCGTATAAAAAATGCTGGCGCTAATAGCCATGTTGTTGAAGGGGATGCGCTTAACTATAATCAGCTTAAGGCTGCGATTGCCGGACAGGATGTTGTGTACGCTAACCTTTCGGGCAATCTTGAAGCTATGGCCCAAAATATCGTGAAAGCCATGGAATCGGCAGGGGTTAAAACGCTCATCTTTATCAGCTCTATAGGTATTTACGATGTGCCGTTACGGGCAGTTTTACAACCTTACCGTAAGGCTGCGGATGTTATTGAGGCTTCATCCCTTAACTATACCATACTGCGCCCAACCTGGTTCACCAATGTAAAGGAGGTGGACTATGAGATAACTCGTAAGGGTGAGCCTGAAAAAGGATCAGTGATCTCGCAAAAAAGCCTGGCAACATTCATTACCAAAATAATTGAAGCCCCTGGAAAATATGCCCGCGAAAGTTTAGGTATCAATAAACCGAATTCATAATCATCAAACAATAAAATCAATGGAAACAAAAAATATTAAAGCTTTTGGGGCAGATGCAGCCGCTGCTGCCTTAACACCAATGCAAATACAGCGCAGGACCTTAACCCCGCATGATGTAGAGATCGAGATCCTTTTTTGCGGTATTTGTCATTCTGATCTGCACCAGGTTAAAAATGATTTCGGCGGGGCTATGTTCCCCATGGTACCCGGACACGAAATGGTGGGCCGTGTTACTGCCATAGGTGATCATGTTACAAAATTTAAGGTGGGTGACCTTGCCGCAGTAGGTTGTATTGTAGATAGTTGCCGCGTGTGCGAGTATTGCAAAGAGAGCCAGGAGCAGTTTTGCGATGAAGGCGTTACATTTTCTTTTAACTCTGCCGATAAAACTCATGGAGGGTATACCTTTGGGGGATATTCGGAAAGTATTGTAACCGACGAGAAGTATGTACTGCATGTGCCCGAATCGTTAGATCTGGCAGCAGCTGCACCATTACTTTGCGCAGGTATAACAGTTTACTCACCACTGAAACACTGGAACGTTGGCCCCGGAACTAAGGTTGGTATTTTGGGCATTGGCGGCCTTGGGCATGTTGCTATTAAAATAGCCAAAGCCATGGGGGCACATGTGGTGGTACTCACCACTTCCGCAACAAAGGTGGCCGATGCCAAACGCCTTGGTGCAGATGAGGCTGTTTTGACAACCGATCCGGCTCAAATGGCTAAATTAACACGTAGCCTTAATTTTATCCTGGATACAGTATCAGCCAAACATGATGTTAATGCTTATCTTAATTTATTGAAACCGGATGGCAGTGTGGTACTGGTCGGCCTGCCGCCCGAACCGTTATCTATAGCTGCGTTTAGCGTTGTTGCCGGGCGTCGTAGTTTTTCAGGCTCCAACATTGGTGGCATAGCCGAAACCCAGGAAATGCTGGATTTTTGTGCTAAACATAACATCACCGCCGATATCGAACTCATCAATATCCAGGATATCAATGAAGCTTATGAACGCCTTGAAAAAGGCGACGTACATTATCGTTTTGTGATAGATATGGCTTCGTTGAAGAACTAAACGATATTGAAATGAGGGTAAACGTTTGCTTATAGCCGCGTGTATCGCTTTATTAATTTCATTCATGAAAGAGGTTGCACCTGGAAAAAGGGGCAGCCTCTTTTGCTTTGATGCCTGTTTGCACCATGGCAGGCGTTACCGCCATAGGCGTTCGGAAGATGAAATTATCTTTATTTTTAAATAAAAAAGCATGTCGTTGCGAGCGTAGCGCGGCAATCTCGTAGCCAATGCATGTCCGCCCTGTATAGCTACGAGATTGCTTCGTCGTTCCTCCTCGCAATGACATTACTTTTTAAACCGACATTCCCAACCTACATGCATCTTCCGAACACTTATGTATTTTTACCGGCTCAAAAATCGTTTTACCTGTTATTGTAACAAATTAAATATATAGTCTATAGATTTGGTAGTTTATTTTTTAATTTCTATGTTTGTCGCCGTACTAATAAAAAAACAAGGGTGATGAACACTTCTTTTACTAAACAAGCAGTACTTCCTGAACAGTCACACCGAATGCACGCTTCTCCAAAAGCATGTATGTGCAGTTGTTGTAAATAACATGATCTATTCGTGAAATTGATTATAGCAGGTTAACAAACCGGCCCTGCATCGCTATGAAAAGAATGATTTGAATTGTAAGGTACCTTAACACTGCATATGAACTAAACTATACTACCCCTGATTAAAAAATAACCGGCAAGGAAGCCTTGCCGGTGTGGCGAATGACAAACCAGCTACGTAACGCCAATCACTCCGCCGGTTTGCATCTGAGCTAAACTAAACGCATTGATCATTTATTTTAACCTCGTTAAATATGGAAATATTTATCCGTAAAAACACAACTGTACTTTCCAAATATCTTTTCCTGCTTTTGTTCTTTTTGCCTATTGCAGCAGTGGCCCAGCAGGAGCCGCCCGCAACCGTTAATTCAATTTTAAAAGGACGTGTATTTGATGCTACCACCCGGGATGTGCTTCCGGGTGCTGTAGTGTCAATTAAGGGCACAACGCACGCGGTTTCAACCAGTGCCGAAGGTCGTTTTGACTTTGTAACCGGCCAAAAATTCCCTTACACATTGATCATCCGTTTTATAGGCTATGATCCGCAGGAAATTGTTGTTAACGGCAGCCCGGTTGAAATTTACCTGAAACCTATTCCACAACAATTAAACGATGTGGTAGTGGTAGGCTACGGTACCAAAACCCGTAAGGACCTGATCAGCTCGGTATCAACCATAAAGGCCGATGAAGTAAAGAAAACCCCGGTTGCCAGTTTTGACGCCCAGTTGCAAGGCAAAGCGTCAGGTGTGCAGATCAACTCCAACACCGGTGTACCGGGCGATGGGATCTTTATCCGGGTACGCGGTACCACATCTATCAATGCCAGCAACGATCCGCTTTATATAGTTGACGGTGTGTTTTTGAATAACACCAGTTTGCAAACTGTTAGCACCGGCGGCAGGGCAACATCGCCTATTGCCGATATCAATCCTGATGATATTGAGAATATCGAGGTATTGAAGGATGCCAGCGCTACAGCTATTTACGGCTCACGTGGTGCAAACGGTGTGGTTATCGTTACTACCAAACGCGGTAATTACAACACGAGGCCCAAGATCAACCTTAACGTTTCGCAGGGATTGGCATGGGAGCCTAAAGGCAGGCTTTGGAAACTCACTACAGGTCCTCAGCATGCCGAAATAGTAAACGAGTTTTATCGTAACTCTGAAGCGGATGCTGTTGCAGCTGGTAATGCAGCCGGTATTAAAACCTACGCTTACGTGCCCTTCCGTGCTGCTGATGATAACCCTACCGCTTCACCGGCACCACGTGGCTTACCATCTCAACAAAACACCTACGACCGTTTGAGCGAGCTGTTCCGCACAGGTAACCTGGCTAACTATGATCTGTCTTTAGAAGGTGGTTCAAAAGATACCAAATACTATATAGGAGCCGGCTATACCAAACAACAGGCTGATATCAAACCAATCGACTTTAGCCGTTTGGGTTTTAAAGTAAACCTCGACCAACGTATCAGCGATAGGGTACAGGTGGGTACAAGTAACAGCATTTCGCGTTCGTACCGCAACCAGGCTCGTTCGGGTGATGGTCCGGCGGGAGGTTTGTTCCAATCGGCATTGCATACACCAACTTATCTGCCCGAAACCAACCCTGATGGTACGCCTGCCCGATATGCGGGTTTTGATAACCTGCAGGTGCTGTTGAACAACTACGATGTAAACACCACAAGCTTACGCTACATAGGTAACGTATATGCCGATATCGAGATATTGAAAGGACTGAAGTTCCGCTCAAGCTGGAGTGTTGACTACAATAACTACAACGAATCTGAATACTGGAACGACAAAACACAGTTAGGCGCATCGCCTACAAACGGCCTTGCAACATCGGCCATAACCCAAAGCAGCGCCTGGATCAACGAGCAAACCTTAACTTATCACCACCTTTTTGGCCAAAAGCATACGTTAGATGTTGTGGCGGGTAATACCTTGCAAAGCAATATTGTACAGCTAACATCTGCCCAAGGAACCGGCTTCCCTAATAATGCCTATACTGATATCTCGGCAGCATCAACACGTACCGCCAATCAGACCTGGATAAAGGCTAACCTTTCATCATACTTCTCGCGTATTTCATACAACTATGCCAGCAAGTACTACCTGGAGGTGAGTGCCCGTGCCGATGGTTCGTCGAAATTTGGTGCCAACAATAAATGGGGGTACTTCCCATCGGTAGGTGCTTCATGGCGTGCTAAGGAAGAAAGCTTTTTGAAAGATGTAAATTCCATCAGCGATCTTAAACTGCGTGCCAGCTATGGTGTTACCGGTAACCAGGCCGGTATCAATAACTTTGCGGCACAGGGTTTATGGAGCGGTGGTGCCGGCTATCCTGATAACACAACAGGCGGAGACAAAGCCGGTACAGCTCCGCAGCAATTGGCAAACCCTAACTTGAAATGGGAGCGTACAGCGCAGGCTAATGTGGGCTTTGACCTCGGCTTGCTGAACAATCACCTGAATTTATCTGTCGACTTGTACTCGAAACAAACCAGCGATGTACTGTTGCAATTGCCGGTGCCCGATATTACAGGTTACAGCACTTACTACAGCAACGTAGGTAAAATAAGCAATAAAGGCTACGAGGTAAGCATCAGCTCAAACAACATCAAAACCAAAGATTTTAGCTGGAGCAGCAGTTTTAACATTTCAGGCAACGTTAACAAGATCAAATCGCTTCCGGTGCCAATCAACCAGTACAGCCGCGATTGGATCCGCATGCAGCAAGGTTATTCCATGTTTTCGTTCTGGATGTATAAACAATTAGGTGTCGATCCGCAAACCGGTAATGCCATATTTGAGGACGTTAACAAAGATGGCGTAATCAACACATCAGATCGCCAGATAGTTGGTAACGCGCTACCCAAATATTTCGGAGGCTTAAGCAATACCATTACCTACAAAGGTTTCGACGCCAGCTTCCTGTTCAGCTTTGAAGAAGGTAATAAAGTGCTTAACCTTAACCGTTTCTTCGGCGAAGGTGGCGGTACCCGCGATGCCAACCGTGTAATATTTGCCAGCCAGCTAAACAGGTGGCAAAAACCGGGTGATATTACCGATGTGCCTCGCTTAACTGCTTACGGCAATAACTACACACTTGAGCAAAACAGCCGCTTCCTGGAAGATGGCTCATTCATCCGCCTCAAATCATTAAGCCTTGGTTATACACTGCCAAAGGCGCTTACGCAGAAAATTGATATCCAATCGCTGCGCATTTATGTAGTAGGCAGTAACCTGCTGCTGTTCACGAAATATACAGGCCCCGACCCGGAGGCTAACGTAGGCGGCGGGCAGGATGTGCAGGGTATTGACCTGGGTACGCCGCCTCAGCCGCGTTCAGTTCAGTTAGGTGTAAATATTACTTTATAAGGAGGGCAACGATCATGAAATTACTTAAAACTTTAAAATATACAATCCCGGTTCTATCGCTTGTGACGCTGGCTTCCTGCAAAAAATTCCTGGAGGTGCAGCCCAAGGATTCGGTATCCGATTCACAAACCATTGTCGACCGTGCATCGGCCGAAACCGCTGTGCGCGGCATTTACAGGGCATTATCTGCCGATAATTACTATGGTGTAAACTTTGTTTCGGTAGGCTATTTATCGGGCGATAACATCCAGTGGACAGGCTCGCAATCCATCGTACAGCAATTTATTGATCATAATGTAAAGGCAGATAATGCTACGGTATCAGGGATCTGGCTGGCTATTTACACTACTATAAACCGCGCAAACTATGTAATAGCCAAATTACCAGGCGTTACCGATGCCACGCTTACTACGGCCGAAAGAAACCAACTGCTGGGTGAAGCTTACTTCATCAGGGCGTTATGCTACTTTGACCTTGCACGTACCTGGGGCGGTGTACAGATCGTGACCACGCCAACCATATCGGCTACTGATAAAAACGGCATCAAACGCAGTACCGTTGAGCAAACCTATGCACAGGTGCTAAGCGATCTGAACGCTGCCGAACCATTGTTGCCCCTGCCAACCGCGCAAAACCCGGTGAGGGCTAATAAAGAAACCGTTTATGCCTTAAAAGCAAGGTACTACCTGTATCAAAAAGACTGGACTAACGCCGAAAACTATGCTACGCTCGTGTTAGGCGATACACAGAATTATTCGCTGTTAAAGCCGTATAGTGCATGGTTTGCCAATAATGTGGTTGGAACTAAGGAGTCGGTTTTTGAACTGGCATACAGCGCTACTTATACCAACGGTCACCGCGGGCAATGGCAGCCGCCTGCCAACAGCGGTACCCGCCAATGGGCTCCTAACAGTACGTTCTTAGCGCTTGTAAATGACCCTACGATAGGTGGCAACCGCAGCGCTTTGGTTGCCAAAACATCAGCAGGTTTATGGTACGGTAACCTGTACTACCGCAGCCCGGCAACCGATCCGGCTTACATTATCAGGATTGCCGAAGAATACCTGATCCGTTCTGAAGCCCGTGCCCAGCTTAACAAACTTGGCGATGCCCTTACCGACTTAAACGCTGTACGTGACCGCGCAGGCTTAACAGCTACAACCGCCGTTTCGCAAGCTGATATTTTACTGGCTATTGAAAACGAACGCCGCATTGAGTTTGCATTGGAGGGCCACCGCTGGTTCGATCTCGTGCGCACCGGCAGGGCAGCAGCGGTGCTGGGTGTAACAGATACTAAGAAAAATATACTGCCTATCCCGGTTGATCAGCTGAATGTTGATCCGGCATTAACGCAGAACCCGGGGTATTAACGGACATAAAGCCGGGTGACTGAGCGGATAAGTAGAGGTCTGCAAAACCTTGCACGGCAGTTCGAATCTGCCCCCGGCGTCTTCTAAATCAATTTAAAAACATAAAACAATGAGCACATTAACCACCAACCAAACCAAATGGAAGGAATACGAAAAGGGGGCTTTTCGGTTCTTCTTCATTTACTTTGTGCTGCAGGCACTTCCGCTTGATTGGAAGTACTTCGGTAACCTGTTCCGCATTCAATGGGGCAGCCTTAGTTTTGGCGATATTTTTTATATCAGCCGTTATACGCCGCAATTTATATCAGGCAGCAGTACACCCGGCACATGGGGCATTGGCACCCTTGCCGATTGGGCGCTGATAGCCGGTATTGCACTGATTGGGGCGATTATCTGGAGCATCCGCGATAAAAAGAGCGAGAATTATAATAAACTATATTACTGGCTGCGGGTGATCCTGCGCTATCGTTTGGCTATCGGCATCATTGCTTACGGCTTTATCAAATTTTTTCCGCTGCAATCACCACTGCCTTCATTAAGTAACCTTAATACCTCTTACGGCGATTTTAACCGATGGAAACTATTCTCTCTGAGCCTGGGTATAGTGCCGGGTTATGAGTCGTTTTTGGGTCTGGTGGAGATCGTAGTTGGCATGTTGCTGCTATTCCGTAAAACAACAACTTTTGGAGCGGTGATCATCCTGGTATTTACTGGTAATGTGTTCATCTCCAATATAGCTTATGACGGTGGAGAGGCTATTTATGCACTTTATTTGATCAATATAGCGCTGTTCTTAACGGTTTACGACGCACTGCGCATTTACAACCTGGTTGCTTTACGTAAACCAACAGCGCCCAATACAGTGAAAATTTCATTAAGCGGGCAATGGCGTACATCACGTTTGGTGCTAAAAAGCCTGTTCATTTTCTTTTTCGTGTTCCTGTACGGCTATAAAACTTATGCCGCCTATCACCATGATATTTACCAGTATCCAAAGGCTAAAGGATTGGCCGGCGTGGCCGGTTTATATAATGTAAGTGACTTTAAAGTTAACAACAAACAACTGCCATACTCCCAAACGGACACCGCACGCTGGAACGATGTTGTTTTTGAAAAATGGGCCACCATTAGCATTGGTTCGTTAAAAAGATATAAGGCAGATACAGCTACTACCGAAGAGATCAGCAGCAGGGATAAAGACCGCAGATATGAACTTGACGGCACAACCGGTCGCGCTTATTATAGCTATGTAGCCGATACGGTAAACCATGTTTTGCTGCTCAAAAATAGGAACAGTAATTACAAGGCCGATCAGTTTACACTGCATTATACTAAACCTGCAAACGGCACCATCATCCTGACAGGCGTTGACCATAACCGCGATTCGATATATGTGCAGCTGGACAGGATCAACAAAAAATACCTGTTGCAGGAAGCCGCGCAGGGCAGGAGCAAAGCACTTAAACTTTAAGATCTGAACTTTTAAAGATATTTATCATGGCAACAACAGTAATAAATCCGGAGGCAGAGCAAGTTGGCAACGCTGTACCGGAAGGCAGGCCCGGTAAACCGGCCTCTGCAACAGAACCGGCCGTAAAGAAGGAGTGGACAGCTACCCAGCGCGTGGCTTTCCGTATTGCTTTTATCTTTTTTATCATCATGTGTATCCCGGTAACGGGCGAGTGGTGGAATAACCTGGTTACGATCAACTGGTTTCATTTGCATTACCGCGATCTATATGATATAGCGCGGTTTTCGCCAAGCATTTACAAATTTCAAAACCCTGCATATAACCTGTTAGGTTATGTCGATTGGGTTGAAGCGCTTGCTATAGGTATCGTTGGTGGCCTCATTTGGACGGCCCTCGATAATAAAAACAAGCAATATCATAACCTGTATTACTGGCTGCGCGTGGTGGTGCGGTACAGGGCAGGTATAGGCATAATCGGGTTCGGCTTTACAAAGCTGTTCCCGGTTCAAATGCCTTACCCTTCATTAGGGGTACTTAACGCACATTTCGGCGACCTTACCGCGCAAAAGATCTACTGGCTTTCGGTGGGTATTGTGCCCTGGTACCAGGTATTTGCCGGCGTTGTTGAGCTGGCTGCAGGTACCATGTTATTCTTCCGCAAAACCACCACTTTTGGCGCAATATTATTACTTGGCGCTTTAGGAGATATTACCTACGTAAACTTTGCTTATGATGGCGGCGTACACGTTTATGCATCATACTTTGTGCTGTTTTCGGCGTTTTTATTATGGTACGACGCGGTGCCGGTTTATAACCTGATCGTTAAAGAACGTTTCACCGTGCCGCCGGTTTTGATCCCGGTGTTCACCCAAAAATGGCTTAAAACTACGCGCATTGTCTTAAAAACTGCTACCGTCGGCATTTTCCTGGTTTGGTTATTCTATTTGCAATATGTAAACTTTAAATATGATCCGTACAAGCAACCAGGTACCAGCGGCGTAAAACAGTTACGGGGTAATTATAACGTAAGCGAGTTTAAGCTCAACGGGCAGGATATTCCTTATTCGCCTTTGGATTCGGTACGCTGGCAGGGGGTAACGTTCGAAAAATGGTCGTCATTAACGTTTAACGTTAACAAACCATTAAATCTCGACCTATCTAATGGCGGTGGCTCGCCAATGCGGGATATCAACCGTAATTTCGAGCTTACGGGTGTAGCCGGCGGCAAACGGGTATTTTATTACGATGCCGATACCGTGAACAAAGTACTTTATTTACAAGATAAATTACCGGAGTTTACTAAACGCAAAGGTAAGCGTGGTAGCCGTGGCGGCGATAAAGCTGGCGATAACAAACCGGCAAAATCATTTATCCCTGCGGAAGCGAATATCCGTAATGAAGTAACCGCTATTGATCCGGCTGCGCAGTCAACCCGCCGTGAGCGCGGTGTGCCCCAGGAGCTGAAAGACAAGCGTAAACGCGCTCATATGGTGCTAAATTATACTGCTGATGCAAACGGATCGCACATTGTACTGACCGGTAAGGACGACAAGAAAAATGATGTGTATATTGTGCTTGACCGCGTAAACCGTGAATACGCGCTTACCGACAGTAAGTTAGTTGCGGGCAAATACTAAAACAGATACCAATGAAACCGGAAAAACGCGATTATGATGCAGTGATAGTAGGCTCAGGGCCAAATGGCCTTGCGGCAGCCATCTTATTACAGCAAAACGGGCTTTCGGTTTTATTGCTGGAAGGAAAGGACAAAATAGGCGGCGGCTTACGTACCGAAGAACTCACCCTGCCGGGCTTTAAGCATGATGTTTGTTCGGCCGTTCATCCGCTGGCTGCAGGTTCGCCATTTTTTGAAACGCTGCCATTGGAACAATTTGGCCTGGAATATATTTACCCGGAAGTTGCCGCAGCGCATCCATTTGATAACGGGACTGCTGCGGTGCTTAAAAAGTCCATCATTGAAACTGCTGATTTTTTGGGTGCCGACAGGGATGCCTATATCAAACTGATGGCGCACCTGGTAAAATCATGGCCGGGTTTAGCACCTGATGTATTGGGGCCGCTTACCTTTCCGAAGCACCCGGTTGATCTGGCCATTTTCGGACTGGATGCTTTAACCTCGTCAACCCATTTAGCCAAACGCTTTAAAACCGAAGAAGCCAAAGGGCTTTTGGCGGGCATGGCGGCACACAGTATTCAGCCTTTAACCAATCTGACCACATCGGCTATTGCTTTGGTGCTGATGGCTAACGGACATTTAAAAGGCTGGCCGGTGCCTAAAGGCGGCTCGGTAAAAATAGCGGATGCACTGGCTTCCTATTTTACATCAATAGGGGGTAAGATTGAAACCAGTACCTACATTAACTCTTTTGATCAGTTGCCATCGGCAAACGCGGTTTTGTTTGATGTTACGCCAAAGCAGTTATTGCAAATTGCCGGGCATAAATTTTCATCGCTGTACAAATGGCAACTGGAACGTTACCGCTACGGAATGGGAGTGTTTAAGGTAGATTGGGCGCTTGATGATGTCGTTCCGTTTAAGGCAGAAGGTGCAAGGCAAGCTGGAACAGTGCATATAGGCGGCACGCTAAAAGAAATTGCAGCCGGTGAACAGCAGATCTGGGAGGGTTTACATCCCGAAAAGCCGTTTGTGTTGCTGGCCCAGCAAAGTCTTTTCGATAGTACACGCGCTCCCGAAGGCAAACACACGGCCTGGGCCTACTGCCATGTGCCTAACGGATCAAATAAGGATATGACCGATATCATCGAGAAGCAAGTGGAGCGTTTTGCCCCTGGTTTCCGTGAACGGATCATTGGCAGGCACACTTTCAATACCCGGCAGCTGGAAAACTATAACCCCAATTACATCGGCGGGGATATCAACGGCGGGGTTATCGATATCGGGCAGTTGTTTACCCGGCCGGTTTTACGGCGCTCACCTTACCGCACATCGGCAAAGGGGATCTATATCTGTTCATCATCCACACCACCGGGAGGAGGGGTGCATGGCATGTGCGGCTATCATTCGGCCAAA
>NZ_DASVOB010000651.1:0-3498 GCF_036383575.1 Mucilaginibacter sp. | reverse complement strand
GGAAAGGGAAAACCTGTCACACAGTTTTGATAAGGTGTTCCTGAATATCTTCCCCGGTTTTGTGCAGGATTTTAATGCGTTGTTTGATGAAGCCCACCAGGTTCACCTGAACGAAGGGCAGTTACTGAACAGTGAGCTCCGCATTTTTGCGCTCATCCGTTTAGGCATTCATGATAACGAAAGCATCGGCAAAATTTTAAATTATTCGGTTAATACTATCTATACCTACAAAACCAAGGTCAAGAACAAATCATTTGTACCCAACGATGAATTTGAAGACCGGATCATGCTGATCAAAGCTGTTAAAGAAGTGCCGGATCTGGCGTAGGGTTATTCCTATTTATCATTAAAGAAATATTTTTTGCCGCCGCTCGGCTCCTGCCGAGTGGCAATTATTGCATAGGCCTCTGGCCTATTTCACGGCGGCGGGACGCCGCAAAATAGCTGACACTCGCCAGGAGGCGAGCGACGGCATAAAGATTAGCCATTTCTTATCCATATTTCGCCCCATAAAAATCTATATATCCCTTGTTCACAATCCGATATAAATAATTAATTATCAATTATTTACACAATAACCATTATCCATATTTTTAATATCGCCCTTCATATTCATTGTTTTTGGTTTTAAAGCGCTTTTACTTTGATGAAAGCAACCGGCATCCCGTCGGTGGTTTTAAACAAACCAATTAAACCCAATTATATGAACAAAGTTTACTTATTTAAGTATGGCTTAACCATGCTGTTTTTAATCTCCGTAATCGCAGCCTTCGCACAAAAAAGTCCTTTTACCGGTAAGGTTGTTGACGAGTTGAACGGTCCGCTGCCCGGTGCTACGATCCGCATCAAGGGAACCAATACCTCAACTGTTACCGACAACAACGGTGTGTTTTCCATTCAGCAAAACGGCGTGCAATCCGTAACTGTTACCATCACTTTTGTTGGTTACGAAACTGTTGAAAAAGTGATCAATGCCAATCAACCATTAACGGTTAAACTGGTACCTAACTCAAAATCACTGGCTGATGTGGTGGTGATCGGCTATGGCTCGGTACGTAAAACAGATTTAACGGGAGCGGTTACCAACCTTGGTGCCAAAGACCTTAATCCGGGACCTATTACCAATCCTTTGCAGCAGTTAACGGGCAAGGCGGCCGGTGTAAACGTAACCCAAACAGGCAGTGAGCCTGGTACCGCGCCAAGCGTGCGGATCCGTGGTATTACATCACTTATCGGCGGTAATGATCCCCTGGTGGTAGTTGACGGGATTCAGGGAAATATGGACCTGTTGAAACAAGTTCCCCCTTCCGAAATTGAATCGGTGGATGTTTTGAAAGATGCATCGGCTACGGCTATCTACGGCTCGCGTGGCGCACCGGGTGTCATCATCATCACCACTAAAAAGAACAAGAACGTCACCAGCACGGTAGAATATAATGAAAACTCATCGCTTGATGTGATCTCCAAAAAGCTGCCAACACTTAATGCCGACCAATGGTGGCAACAGGCCCAGATCTACGGCGTACCGGCATCTGCCAATCATGGCTCCAATACCGATTGGTACAACCTGCTTACCCGTAATGGCGTTACCCAAAACCATACGCTGTCTTTCGGCGGCGGTGCCAATGGGTTTAACTACAGAGCTTCTATCAGCGCCATTTTGCAAAATGGTATTGTGATCAAGTCGAACTACAAAAATTACATAGGCCGGATCCAGGCTACCCAAAAGGCGCTTGACGATAAGCTTACACTTACCATGAACCTGAACAGTGGTATTGATAATGCCAATTACAGTCCGCCGAGTATTGGCCGCGCGGCGTTTACATCCAACCTGTTCAGCAATATTTATGTAACCCGCCCAACCGACCCGGTTTACAATACCGACGGTACTTACTATACCGATCCAAACGTATTCCAGTACATTAACCCATATGCAGTAGCCCAAACAATTGTTAACAATGTTAAAAACAACAACCTGTTTGGCAGTTTACGGGCCGATCTTGAGCTAACCAAAGGCTTAACTGCCGGTTGGTTTGGCAGCTGGCGTAAGGTTGACGGCAATACGGGCTATTACCTCCCAGCCGAATCTACCGTGGCTACCGCTATCGATAATCAGGGCATCGCCAACATCAGTAACTACCACCAGGATGAGCGCCTGATGGATATCAGCCTGAATTACAAAAAAGATTTTGGCGCACACCATTTAGATGCTATCGCGGTGTATGAGTGGCAGGGACAAACCTATAACGGCAATTTTGCGCAGGCCAAAGGCTTCATCAATGACATCGCAACCTACAACGCGCTGCAATTGGGCGACCTGAGCAAAGTTACCCCCGGCGATATGTCATCGTACAAAAACGACAGGAAGCTGGTTTCATACTTAGGTCGTGTAAACTATTCCTTCCAAAACAAATACCTGTTAACCGCCAGCTACAGGCGCGATGGTTCATCCGTTTTTGGGGTGAATAACAAATGGGGCAATTTCCCTTCGGCATCGGTAGCCTGGAGATTGACCGAAGAATCTTTCCTGAAAAATCAGCATGTGTTCAGTAACCTGAAATTGCGTGGTGGTTGGGGTATAACCGGTAATCAGCAAGGCCTGGCCCCCCAAAACTCACTGCAGTTGGTAGGCTATGCCGGTGTTACCTATTTCGGCGGTCAGCAGATCACCAATTTTGTGATCAGCCAGAATGCCAACCCCGACCTGAAATGGGAAACCCGCAAGCAAACCAATATTGGTATTGATTTCACTACCCTTAATGACCGTTTAAACGGTTCCATTGACGCTTATACCGCAACAACCGATAACTTGTTGTTCAACTATACCGTACCGCAGCCACCGTACCCCTACCCAAGCATAGCCGCCAACGTAGGCAGTTTGCTTAACCGTGGTTTGGAGCTAACGCTGAGCTACCAGGTTATCAAAACCAAAAACACATCATTAATACTGGCAGGTAATGGTTCCTTACTTAAAAACAAGGTACTGAACCTGAGCGGTTCAATAAATGGCGTTCCGTTGAATACCGATTACGTAGGCTGGGGATCAAACTCCTATCTCATTAAAGGTAAACCTATCGGCACTTTTTATATCCTAAAACATGCGGGTAAAGATGCTGCCAATGCCGAAACTGTTGTTGACCAGAATAAAGATGGCGTTATTGACCAGGGCAACCAGAGTGCCGACAGGGTTTACGAAGGCCAGGCCACTCCTAAATATACCTATGCCTTTACCCCAAGCTTCAGCTATAAAAACTTTGACGCATCTATGGTTTGGCGTGGTTCGGGCGGTAATAAAATCTATAATCAGATCCGCTCGCAATTAAGCTATTTCGAAAATTTAGGTAAAGCAAACGTGCTTCAAAGTGCCGTACCGCTGGGCTTGTATACCTCGCAATATGGCTCGGATCTTTGGCTGGAGAACGGCTCGTTCCTCCGTTGGGAAAACCTTTCGTTTGGTTACCGCATCAACACGGCCCATATCAAATACATCAGCTCTTT
>NZ_DASVOB010000650.1:0-11251 GCF_036383575.1 Mucilaginibacter sp. | reverse complement strand
CCAAGGGTTATACGGGGTGTCTAATTTGCCCTGTTTATTCCGCAAATATCTTACTTCTCATCGCAGGGCACGTCATTACATTTTTTTTCAGGTACCCCTGATGGTTACTCGCAATGACATGATTTTATTGGGTGTTCAATTTTTCCTAATTCTCCTTCATTCCCGGATACTGGTCAAAAAGAGCTTTCAGCTTTTGGGCCATTTCGGGATATTCTTTGATCACGTTGGTGCGTTCGCTTGGATCATATGCAAGGTTAAACAATTCAATTTGAGCAGGCTGCGGTGAGCCGGCCACTCCCCCAACATTATTGTTAGCCTTTACTTCGCGGTATTTCCAGCCGCCAAGGCGCACAGCTTCACAAACGCTGTTATTGTAATAATAGATAGGCCGGTGTTCGGGATGTTTAGGCGCTTTGCCTGTCAGCACATCAGCTATTGATTGTCCGTCAAGCGTACGGCCTTTAGGCAGCGGAGCCCCTGTCCAATTAGCCAAGGTAGGTAATACATCAAGGTTGCTCATCATGCTGGTAATGCTTGCGCCAACCGGGGTATGATTTTTCCAGTAAACAATGAACGGCTCACGCACACCACCCTCATATGATTGCCCTTTGCTTCCCCTGAAAACCCCGGCCGTACCGGCATCCCAGTGTTTTGTAGCATTATCGCCCAACATCCGGTCAGGAAACTCTATCCACGGACCGTTATCGCTCGAAAACATAAATATCGTATTATCGGCAAGGCCTTGTTTTTCCAGTTCGCTCCAAACCTGGCCAAGGCTTTCATCCAGTTGTTCAACCACATCACCTAAATGTCCGCCATCGCTGCGGTTTTTATTTTTTGCCGATGATGCAAAAGCCACCGGCAAATGCGGCATATTATGAGCGAGGTATAAAAAGAAGGGCTTATCACCCTTTTTCTGTTCCTTGATAAAGCGGATGGCTTCGCGCTGGTACAGGTCAATCAGTGATGAATCGGCCGGTTTCAGGATCTCCGGCTTATGGTTACGGAATACTTTTATAGTTGTATCGGTTTTAACGTAAGGCGAACGATAGTCATGGCTATAAAGCAAACCATAATACGAATCAAAACCCTGCGCCATTGGATGGTTATAAGGTGCATGATCGCCAAGGTGCCATTTACCTATCATGGCTGCTTTGTAGCCGATTTGCTTCAGCATTTCGGCAATGGTAACTTCCTGATCAGGGATGCCAAGCTTTGATCCAGGGCCTATCGGCGCGGGCAAATTCATCCTTGAAGCGTAACGCCCCGTAAGCAGTGAAGCGCGCGATGGTGTACAAGTCGGGCTGCTCACCACGTAATTGGTAGCCCTTACACCCTTTTGCGCCATTTTATCCAAGAATGGTGTGCGAATCACCGGGTTACCGTAACAGCTCAAATCGGAGTAACCCATATCATCCGCCAAAACAAAAATGATATTGGGCAGCTGTTTTTTCTGGGCCGAAACTGGTTCAACTAAAAATATCAGGCACAAAAGAAAAAGGCCCTTGCAGATTAATTTGGTTAGATGTTTCATTACCCGGTGAAAATAGGTTTTTATTAAAGATGGCGGCTAAAGATAACTTAACTTTTACAATGGATAATTAAACAGAAAAGCCACTATATTAACTACTGCTTATCAGCGTTCCGCAACATCTCCCGATGCTCCTTGCCCCATTTTATCATTTCCAAAATGATCCCGCCAAAACTCCGGCAATACTCTGTCGATTCATACTCGATCAAAACCGGCGAAGTTGGCGTTACTGTTCGTTTAACAAGCTTATTCATTTCCATTGTTTTTAGCTCGCGCGATAACATGCGCGTAGTGATACCGGGGATACTCCGCTCAATTTCCCGGAAACGTTTGTTTCCATTGCAAATAGAATTAATGATCGGCAGCGTCCATTTACCGCCTATGACATACATGGTGTCCTGAAGTGCCTGCCGCTCATCGGCATGATTACGTTGGTGTGACGTTATTCCTGCTTCCATACTGGTATACTCTATGTAACTGGTTACAAAATTATACCAATTCCGCCATAATTTTGCATCATCAAACAAAATAACATGTTAAAAACAATTTTCATAACCGGAACCAGCAGCGGACTGGGCAAATTAACCGCCAAACATTTTGCAAAACAGGGCTGGAACGTAGCTGCCACCATGCGTACCCCCGAAAAAGAAACTGAGCTCATACAATACCCTAATATCAAAATCTTTAAGCTGGATGTTACCAACCTTGAGCAGGTAAAAACCGCCACAGAACAAGCGATAGCGGCTTTCGGCAAAATTGATGTGGTGGTGAACAATGCCGGTATGGGCACTTATGGTGCATTGGAACTTGCCAAAGAAGAAGACATTGACTGGCAGTTTGCAGTAAATACCCGCGGCCCCATTAATATTATCCGCTCTTTCCTGCCGCATTTCAGACAAAACGGAGGTGGTACTTTTATTAATATCAGCTCATTTATGGGTATTACCACGGCTGTACCACTTGGCTCACTGTACAACATGTCGAAATTTGCGCTGGAAGGCCTTACTGAGGGACTTTACTACGAACTAAAGCCGCTTAATATTCACTTAAGGTTGATAGAGCAGGGCGGCTCAAAGGGTAATAATTTTGTAGACAGCGTAGTTTGGAACCAAAATCCCGACATACCCGTTTATGACGCACTTACCAGCAAACTACAAAACCTGATGGGCTCACGCGATGAATCGCAACTTGATGATCCAATGCTCATTGTTAACGCTATCGATGATCTGGCAACCCGCAAAAGCAATCAATTCCGTACAGTAATAGGCAATATGGGCAACATGCTGATGAATATGCGTAATAGCATGCCTATTGAGGAATATATGGAAAAGATGAGCAGCTTCTTTTAAATGATAAAATAGTAATATTCCCCGAACCGATGGCAATACCGATTCAGGGGAATATTACTATCGCCTCCTGATGTTCTTGCTGATATCTAATCAATTTAACAGGCCTATACAATCTTCGCATATTTCATAAGTTGAATTTGGAGCCTGGTCTTTTATCATTTGCCTGGCAATAAATTCCGTTATTGCCTGCCGTTGGTCAATTGTTATCCCTGTTTTGCTATACCAGTTATCAACAGTTGGTATATAAATTATTGCAACATATTTGCCGCCCTCCAGTTCGTACCAAAATTTCAACTCAATATTACCATGTATGTAAACAACATACCCATCTCTACCATTATTAATATATTTAAGATATTCAGATGCCATATTGATATTCCTATTTTGAGGTGATCATCTATTCTCAGTCTAATACCAATATAACTCTTTTTTATAAAAATACGCCCCACTATATTCAACAATTGAGCCTCTCAACAAAACAACTTGAGCTTTCTAACAAAACTCAGCGCATCACATCAACCTAACTTTGTGTTATCAAAATAAAGATAAGACTATGAAAAAAGTATGGTTTATAACAGGCAGCGCCCGCGGATTAGGTCGCAACCTTACAGAAGCAGTTTTAGCGGCCGGCGATAATGTTGCCGCTACAGCACGCAACCCCGAACAATTAAAAGATCTGGCTGATAAATACCCTGGCCAAATCTATCCTATAAAATTAGATGTGACCGATTACCCGGCAGTACATAAAGCCGTTGCCGATACAGTAGCCCACTTTGGTAAAATTGATGTATTGGTGAACAATGCCGGTTTCGGTATTATTGGCGCGGCCGAAGCGTTTACCGACGAACAAGTACGCAGTCAGCTTGAAACCAATTTATATGCACCTATCGAGATCACCCGTGCGGTATTACCTTATATGCGCAAGCAGCGTTCGGGCCGTATCCTGCAGATCAGCTCAGTTGGCGGTCGTATTGGTAATGCCGGTTTAAGTATGTACCAGGCGGCAAAATTTGGCCTTAGCGGCTTCACCGAAGCTTTATCAAAAGAAGTAAAACCGCTTGGCATATTGGTTACCTGTGTTGAGCCGGGAGGTTTCCGTACCGATTGGGCAGGCGATTCCATGAGCTATGCACCAAAGGTTGAAGGCTACGAACAAACAGTTGATGCCCGTGTAGATTATATATCAAGCGGAAAATTTGTACCGGTTGGCGATCCGGAAAAAGCAGCTAAAGTAATGGTTGAACTTGCCGAACATCCCGAGCCTCCAATGCACCTTGTATTGGGTAGTGAAGCAGCCGGCTTGTTAAAAGCTGCCGATGAAGCACGCAAGGCCGAATTTGAACAATGGCTTCCGGTTACTAATTCAACTGACCATGACGAGGCTGATGATTTTTTAAATTCCGACTTTGGGAAATCGATAACAGTTCAAAAAGGCTAATATATTTTCGGTTTAAGGCTCCCTCCCCGCGGCCGTGTCCTCACGGCCGCGAATATTACATGAACATCATCCAGGCGTGAGGATACGCTCCGGGGAAGAAACCAGACTTACGAAGTTTCAAAAACTTCGTAAGTCTTTCTTAATTACTAAATTTGAGCAACATGCCATTGTCAAATCCAAAAACATCGCCGCGGATACTTTATTCCTGTTACTCGCATACAAGCAGGGCCGGCGAGCAATTTATTCCCGACCATGTTTTCGGCTATATCCTATCCGGCGATTCGGAGCTTTATGTAAACGGAAAAAACTACTATTTTAAGCAGGGCGACTACCGCTTTCTGAAACGGAACGAACTGGCGAAATATGTAAAACATCCCCCAGCCGGAGGCGAATTTAAAACCATTACCATTGGTATGGATCAGGCCACGCTGCAAAGCATGAGCGCTGAACTTGATTTACACGCCGATGGCCCATATACAGGTGAAAGCGCATTGTTCTTAAAACCGAACGACTTGTTCAGCAATTACATCCGGTCACTAAACCCTTATATGGATAAAAGCAGCGACGAGATCAGTCCGGCACTTACCCTGCACAAGGTAAAAGAGGCCATAATGATATTGCTTGAAACCAATCCGGGACTCAAAAATATCCTGTTTGATTTCAGCGAGCCCGGCAAGATAGACCTGGAGGCCTTCATGACCCAAAACTATCGTTTTAATGTAGATATTAACCGCTTCGCCTACCTAACCGGCCGTAGCCTGGCTACTTTTAAACGTGATTTTGAACGGATCTTTAACACCTCCCCCAACCGCTGGATCCAAAATCAAAGGCTAAAGGACGCCTACTTCCTGATCAAGGAAAAGAAGCATAAGGTATCAGATGTATATATGGATGTAGGGTTCAAAGACCTCTCCCACTTTTCATTCGCCTTTAAAAAGGCTTATGGGGTAGCGCCGTCGGCGGTATAACGGCTGAGAAGATTCAAGACGGCAAGAGTCAAGAAACAAGAGGAGAAAGAAGAATCAGGAAGTCAAGAGTCAGGAAACAAGAAGAAAAGACGAGTCAGGAAATCAAGATTCAAGAACCAAGACATAAAAAAACCAGGAAAAGACGGGGTTGATTCCCAAATCCATTTCCTGGCTCCTGTATCTTTTAGTCTTAAATCTAAATTCTTGTCTCTTGATTCTTGACTTCCTGATTCTATCTTTAGACGTTAAACCTGAAGTGCATAATGTCGCCATCCTGCACAATGTAGGTTTTACCTTCAACACCCAGTTTACCGTTTTCTTTTATAGTAGCCTCAACGCCATTGAATTTTACAAAATCGTCGTATTTAATTACTTCGGCACGGATAAAGCCTTTTTCAAAATCGGTGTGGATCACACCTGCGGCCTGGGGCGCAGTGAAACCCTGGGTAATAGTCCAGGCGCGTACCTCCTGCACACCGGCAGTAAAGTAGGTAGCCAGGTTCAACAACCTGTAAGCAGCTTTGATCAGTTTATTTACACCTGATTCTGTTAAACCCAGATCGTCTAAAAACATCTGGCGCTCTTCGTAGGTTTCCAGTTGTGAAATTTCAGATTCAATCTGCGCTGAAATGATCAGTACTTCGGCCTTTTCATCCTTCACTGCAGCTTTTACCTTTTCAACATAAGCATTACCGTTACTTACCGAACCTTCATCAACATTACAAACGTACAATACCGGCTTGGCGGTAAGCAGCCAAAGGTCGGCCACGTATTCTTTATCTTCTTCCTCAACAGGTGCCGTACGGGCCGATTTACCTTCAAGCAGGTGGTTTTTATAAACGGTTAAAACATCAAAGGTTTTCTTAGCCTCTTTGTCGCCACCGGTTTTAGCCATCTTTTCAACCTTCTGGATCTTTTTCTCTATAGATTCAAGATCTTTCAGCTGTAATTCAGTATCAATGATCTCTTTATCGCGAATAGGATCAACAGAACCATCAACGTGGATCACGTTATCATTATCAAAGCAACGCAATACGTGGATAATAGCATTTGTAGCGCGGATATTAGCTAAAAACTGGTTACCCAACCCCTCGCCTTTGCTGGCACCTTTAACAAGGCCTGCAATATCAACTATCTCGATAGTATTTGGTACTATGCTTTTAGGGTTAACTATTTCTGTAAGTTTGGTTAAGCGCTCATCCGGCACTGTAATTACACCCACGTTTGGCTCAATAGTACAAAACGGAAAGTTAGCCGCCTGCGCCTTGGCGTTTGATAAGCAATTAAAAAGTGTCGATTTACCCACATTCGGCAAACCTACTATACCACATTGTAAACCCATGTTTGTGTTTTTAGTTGATTGAGTGAATGGTTGATTGGGTTGATTAAGTTTTGATTCTGATAAACTAATCAACCATTTAACCTAATAAACCACTCACTTTAAAAAGCGCAAAGATAACAGAAAATTTTGCCTTATAATTTGAAAAAATAAACGACTTTTGCGCTCGGAAAAAAGAAGCTAAAATATTAAAACACCGATGTAAAAAAGGAGGGTCTATATATGGAAGAAATGGTTGAGCAAGTAGAATTGTTGCTGGAAAAACAAGACGACACCCAATTACAGGAATATTTGAACAACCTCAACATATCGGATGTTGAAGAACTGATCGGTGAGCTTCCTGAACACGGCCCTAAATTCATCGAAATCCTTTCGCTTAACCGCGCTATTAACGTATTCCGGATCCTTGAGTTCCCTGTACAGGAACGGATCATCAAAAAACTTTCGGGCCAAAAAGTTGAAGATCTGATCAATGAACTTCCGCCAGATGACCGTACCGCCCTTTTCAGCGAGCTGCACGGCGATGCCGTTCAAAAACTCATCCAGAAACTTTCGCCCGACAACCGGAAAGAAGCCCTGATCCTTTTAGGCTACGAAGAAGAAAGCGTTGGCCGCTTGATGACGCCCGATTACATCGCCGTTAAACGCACCTGGGATGTAAGCCGTGTGCTTTCGCACATCCGCCGTTATGGTAAAAATTCCGAAACCATTGATGTTATCTATGTAATTGATGAGCACGGTGTTTTACTTGATGACATCCGCATCCGCGAGATCTTATTGGTAAAACCTGAAACCAAGGTCAGTGAGCTCATGGACGGACGACTGATTGCCCTTAGCGCCGCCGACCCGCAGGAAGAGGCTATCAATGTTTTCAGGATGAATAACCGTACCGCCCTCCCCGTGGTAGATAGCGGCAACGTACTGTTAGGGATCGTAACCGTTGATGATATCCTTTGGATAGCTAACGAAGAATACACCGAAGACATCCAGAAAATAGGTGGTACCGAAGCCCTGGATGAACCATACCTTGATATCAACCTCTTTAAGCTGGTAAAAAAGCGTGTAGGCTGGCTTATCATTTTATTTTTAGGCGAGATGCTAACTGCCACCGCCATGGGTTATTTCGGCGATGAAATATCTAAGGTAGTGGTACTGGCTTATTTTATCCCGCTTATTATTTCAAGCGGGGGCAACAGCGGTTCGCAGGCATCAACCCTCATTATCCAGGCCATGGCCCTTGGCGAGGTTACCGTTACCGATTGGTGGCGGGTTATGCGCCGCGAAATACTTTCAGGCTTAATGCTGGGAATTTGCTTAGGCCTCATCGGCTTTTTACGCATAGCCGCATGGAGTATGTTCAGCAGTATTTACGGCCCGCACTGGTTACTGGTCGGTTTTACAGTAGGTTCTTCATTAGTGGGAATTGTTTTATGGGGATCATTAGCCGGCTCCATGCTACCGCTCCTATTGAAAAAACTTGGCGCTGACCCTGCTACATCATCAGCTCCGTTTGTAGCAACACTGGTAGATGTTACCGGATTGATCATTTACTTCACTATAGCAGTATTATTTATGCGTGGGATATTATTGTAATACCTGCTTTTAAATAGTAAGCTACGCAAAAAGCCCTGCTTCTTAATAAGGAGCAGGGCTTAATTATTTTAGTTTAGTGTTGTTCTGTTGTATTAGATCTCGAACGAAAAATCCTCGTCGGCAGAAGCCCTGGCAATTTCCGGGTTTTCGCTATACTCATAACGTTTCTCAACTACTTCCTGGTTTGATTTGATATAATCAATGGTATCTTTCAAACCTTCGGCAAATTTTTCGAAGTCTTCTTTATATAAAAAGATCTTGTGTTTTACAAACACCCCATCTTCCAAACGTTTTTTGCTTTCAGTTATAGTAACATAGTAATCGTTTGAACGGGTTGCTTTTACATCAAAAAAATAGGTCCGCTTCCCGGCTCTCACCTTCTTTGAATAAACCTCTTCACGCTCTCTATTGTCAAAATCTCCCATATATATTTACCTGTAATTAGTTTTGGTTGGCATAAATATAAATAAAATTTCAAAGTGCAAGTATTTTATTCGCTATTATTGAGTTTTTTGAAACAAAAGTGTCATTTTTTTGTGTGCATGACGATTTCAAGAAAGAGTTGGGGAAGTTTCAGAAAGCACAAGTCATCCCCGCTTATGCCCCAGACACAAAACTTGCGCTAAAAAAATAGATCTTATAATTAATCGCTACTATGCGTCCTGCTCTTCTTCCAGCAGTTGCTTTTCGTAAAGCTCAAAGTAGGTTCCTTTAAGCTGCATCAGGTATTCGTGGTTGCCCTGCTCAACTATCTGGCCGTTATCCATTACCAGGATCTTATCGGCATTTTTTATGGTAGAAATGCGATGGGCTATGATAATACTTGTTTTATCCTGCATTACCCGGCCAAGGTTATTCAGGATCTCTTCCTCCGTGCGGGTATCAACTGCCGAAAGACAATCGTCAAAAATTAATACCTGCGGATGTTTGAAAATGGCACGCGCTATAGATACACGTTGCTTTTGACCACCAGATAAGGTAACACCACGCTCGCCAATGAGGGTTGTAAAACCTTCTTCCAGTTCAATAATATTATTGTACACCGCAGCATCTTTAGCGGCTTGCTCAACAACTGGCATATCCAATACATCGGCACTGAAAGCAATGTTATTGGCAATCGTATCCGAAAACAGGAACACCTCCTGTGGTACAAAACCTATCTGCGAGCGGTAGTTTTCAAGACCAAGCGATTTTATCGACCGGCTATCAACCGTGATCTCTCCGCCGGTGGTATCATACATACGCATTACCAGGTTGGCAATGGTTGATTTGCCAGAACCTGTACGACCGATAATAGCCAGCATCTGCCCCGGCTCAACAGTAAATGAAACATTCTTTAAGGCCTGGATACCGGTATCAGGATAAATGAACGATACATCATCAAACCTGATCAGCCCCTCAACATGATGTTTATCCGCAACCGGCGAAATGATCTCCGGCTTTTCATGCAAAAACTCGTTGATGCGTTTTTGCGAAGCGGCGGCGCGTTGTACCAGCGAGGTTACCCAGCCCAACGAAATAACCGGGAACGAAAGCATGTTGAGGTAAACAATAAACTCGGCGATGTTGCCCGAGGTGATGTTGCCTTTTATAACTTCCACCCCACCAACGTACATGGTTATTACGTTGCTCAGGCCTACCAGCAATAACATGATCGGGAAGAACATGGCCTGTACTTTAGCCAGCTCCATGGAATGTACTTTATAGTCCTCACTCTCCTTTGCAAAATTTTCGCGTACAAAGCTTTCGCGCACGTATGACTTGATCACCCTGATGCCCGAAAAGTTTTCCTGCACAAAGCTGGATAAACCCGAAAGGCGCTCCTGGATCTGCTCGCTGCGATGATTGATCACATTGTTTACATAGTAGATAACACCTGCCAAAATAGGCAGCGGCAATACCGAAAAAATGGCCAGCTGTACATTAACGGTAAGCATGGCATATATCACCATGATAAATAATACCACAGTATTAATGGAATACATAATGCCCGGCCCAAGATACATACGCACCCGGCTCACATCCTCAGTTACGCGGTTCATGAGGTCGCCGGTGTTGTGACGGCGGTAAAAGGCAAGTGACAGTTCCTGGTAATGATTGTAGATCTCATTCTTTAGATCGTACTCAATATGGCGCGACATGAGGATGATGGTTTGCCTCATGAAAAACAGGAACAAGCCCCGCAGCAATGCCAGCACCAATACCAGTGTACCAAACAGGAACAGGCTGGTACCGAAAATGTCATAAATAAAGCTCTGCCTGTCGAAACCCGAAAAAAGCTGGTAAGCGCCGATGTTTTCAGTAACCAGATCAAAAGCTACGCGGATAACCTGCGCCGGCAGCACACCAAAAACATTGGATATAATTACAAACAGCACACCCGGAATAAGTCGCCAGCGGTATTTGTAAAAGAATTTATTAAGGTATGCGAGGTCTTTCATTTATTATAGTCCGGGAGTCGGGGAAGTCCGAAAGTCGGAAAGCCCTGACATAATAATCAAAAGTATTAAAATTTGAGGAGAGTGATTGGATGGAAAAGTCGGGAGGATGTAAGAATGTTACATTGATGCATCTGTTACAATCTTATAAGTGTTCAGTTTTAAAAGTATGAACACTTACAGTTTTTCTCAAAATCAAACACTACTGATAATCAACATATTATAAATACACAAAAGCACCTCAAAACCCAACACGAACACATATGCACTAATAATCAATTAGTTACAAAATCACAAAATCAAAAGCTGAACACCCGTTTTTTAAAAACTGAACACTGACAATATTCTGTCAGTACTTATCAATAATATGTGTCGATATATAAAATTTCCAAAAACAATTTTCCTGCAATTATCAGCTGGAAATCACTTTTAACCACTTGAAGATAGAAAAACTATAAATGAAAAATTTTTACACTAATTTTTACGTATTAATCGAATTACACAAATTTTTAATTGATTTAAGAGGCTGTTTAAAAACGAATGTAAAGTTCTTGTAGAGACGCATCACATGCGTCTCCCAGCGGAGAGGCCAATT
>NZ_DASVOB010000649.1:0-8389 GCF_036383575.1 Mucilaginibacter sp. | reverse complement strand
CCTAAAACAATAATAGCAGGCGATGAGATCTTATTTTCTTTAACAGCATTGAGAATAGTATCAACCGTAGCTACAGCAATTTTCTCGTCAGCTGTCGATCCGCTTTGAATAACGGCCACAGGAAGCTTGTTTTTGCCTTGCTGTTTAAATATTTCTGTTATTTCGGCCAGTTTATGAACGCCCATCAACACAACCACGGTAGCATTTGAGCGAGAAGCGTCAATAAGATCGTTCGAGATTTGGCCGTTTGCTGTTGTACCGGTAACTACCCAAAAGCTTTCGCTTAAACCGCGATGAGTAACGGGAATGTTCTGTAGCTCAGGCACAGCTATGGAACTGGAAATACCCGGAATAACCGAAGCCGGTATTTTATGCGCTGCAGCGATCGTTAATTCTTCATATCCGCGACCGAATACAAACGGATCTCCGCCTTTTAACCTCACTACGTGACCATAGTTTTTAGCATAATCAACCATGAGGTTGTTAATTGATTCCTGCGAAAACGAATGATCCCCCGAACGTTTACCTACGTAAACTTTGGTTGAAGTTTCCGGGGCATATTCAAGCAGTTCTTCGTTAACCAACGCATCGTACAAAACAACATCGGCTGTTTTTAAAGCTTTGATGGCTTTTACTGTTATCAGGTCGGCATCACCAGGGCCAGCGCCTACAAGGGTAACGCGTGGCTCTTTTATATTTTTATTACTATCGGTCATTATTGTACAAGCGCCTCTCTCTTATCCTTGCTTCTGCTTAAAAATTCTGTAGCCTGTGCTAAATAGGCTGTAGCAAACTCCTGTGATGGTTCGTTTTGGTTGATCTGCAATACCAGATCGTTAAAGCTTCCGTTCAATTCAAACTCACCTTTGTCAACGTATTGGGCATCAAACTCGCGGATCACCCCAACCTGTGTGCTGCTGTTAACAGCTTTATCAAGCAATAATGCCTTTGCCGAGCTTACAAAAACATTGTAGGCATGATAAATAGCATCGGCCCAACGGCCATTTGCGTAAGCTTCATTAGCCCAGCCCAATTTCTCTTCTGATTCAAACAACAGGGTAGCTACCAAATCGATAATTACACCGGCACACTCACCAACACCAATGGCGGTAACAAATGTTTCCTGGTGGCCCCAGTCAATGTATTCGTCATCGGTAAGGGTAGTTAAATCAGCAAGTGGTTTCAGCAAACGGTAAAAATAATCTTTACCCTGCCTGTCGTAGTATTCGTGATAAGTTTCACCTTCAGGCGAAAACTCTTTATAGTCGTTCAATAGCCATCTTAAAACGTCAGTAGCGCGTTTGGTAGGTACTTTGATCACCCTTTCGGCAGCGCGACCAACGCCATCGCCAACAGTACCACCACCCAACATCACCTGTACAGATGGTAACACTTTGGCACCCGCTTTAAGCGAGCTGCCGTGGAAACCTATATGGGCCAAACCATGCTGGCCACATGAGTTCATACAACCACTTATTTTGATCTTGATCTCGCGGTTGTAAATAAAATCTTCGTATTCGTTATAGATCAGGTCTTCCAGCACCCGGGCCATGGTCATACTGTTTGAGATGCCAAGGTTGCAGGTATCTGTACCTGGGCAGGTGGTAACGTCAGCTATGCTGTCAAAACCCGGCGCTGCCAGTTCCAATTTAGCTAAACCTTCATATAATGCTGGTAAGGCTTCTTTTTGTACATACTTTAAGAGCAAGCCCTGGTTTTGGGTGATGCGGATCTCGTTACCAACCAAAGGCTCTAATGTTTTCACCAGTGCGCGGGCGGTATCAGATGAAATATCACCTACAGGCACCTTAATATATACACCATAAAAACCTTCTTGCTTTTGCTCAAAAACGTTGGTAGCCAGCCATTGCTCATAACGCAATGGATTACCGATAGTTACTTCAAGGTAGCTATTGGTTGGCGGCAAAGCCGGAACATCAACAGCGTCGCGGTTAACGGGGTATGATTTTACCTTATTGGCGGTACGCTCAATTTTGGTTAAACGCAATACCTCTTCCAAACCTAATTTTTGGATGAGGTATTTCATACGGGCCTTATTACGGTTGTTGCGCTCGCCATAGCGATCAAATACGCGGATCACCGATTCGATATAAGGGATCAGCTGATCTTCAGGTAAAAACTCTTCAACAATGCTGGCTAAAATAGGTTGTGCACCCAAACCGCCACCAAGCATAATTTTAAACCCACGCTCGCCATTGGCATTTATTTTAGGGATTGCACCAATATCGTGGATGTATGAAAATGCAGTATCCTCATCACTTGATGAAAATGAGATCTTGAATTTGCGGCCCATTTCCTGGCATATCGGGTTACGCAAAAAATAATCAAACGTAGCATATGCATATGGAGAAACATCAAATGGTTCCTTCGGGTCGATACCGGCAGTAGGAGAGGCTGTAACGTTACGAACGGTATTACCGCAAGCTTCGCGCAGGGTAATATCATCCTGTTCAAGCTTGGCCCAAAGCTGAGGTGTGCGATCAAGGCTTACATAATGGATCTGGATATCCTGGCGGGTGGTAAGGTGCAGGTTGCTGCTGCCAAATTCGTCAGAGATCTCGGCAATTTTCAATAACTGCTTAAAGCTAACCTTACCGAATGGCAATTTAATACGCACCATTTGCACGCCTGGTTGGCGCTGGCCGTATACACCACGCGCCAAACGCAAACTCCTGAATTTTTCATCATGAATTTTACCTTCACGAAAAGCATGGATCTTTTTTTCAAGATCGACAATATCCTTCTCAACAATGGGATTCTCCAGTTCTGTTCTGAAGCTCTGCATATTCTATGTATTAATCTTTTATAAAAAAGCCCCTTTGGCTGTGGCTAAAGAGGCATATATGGTTAAATATTACGTTTATAGCCTCGTTTTGCCATTGCGCATGCGGCAATAGGTTAACTGGTTAAGGCGAGTAATATCAATGCTCTCACGATTCATTTCCCAAATATATATATAGTATACGGAAAAGGTAGCATTTAAATAAAAAAAACTGCGTTATGACAGTTTTATGAAGCTTTGAAATTAAACGCTGATGAGAGTAGTTTCGCGTTTGATGATATCTGCGATGCTTGTTTCGCTTAATATTTTAAGTGTGGCATCCCTTACATCAACAAACACATCCCTTATGCCGCAAGTGCTTTCCTGGTGGCACTCATCACATTTGTGGTAAAAATTTAAGCTGGCGCAGGGTATCATGGCAATAGGGCCATCGGTTATGCGCATGATGCTTACCAGGAATATGTCTTTGGGGTCGCGGTTAAGGCTGTAGCCACCACCTGCCCCTTTTTTACTGTACAGGAACCCTGCGTTGCGCAGATCAAGCAGTATTTGCTCGAGAAACTTCTTAGGGATCCGTTCAGTTTCGGCAATCTTCGAAATTTGCATAGGCGGCTGGTCCATGTTCTTGCCAAGAACCACAAGTGCCTTTATAGCGTACTTAGTTTTTTTTGAAAGCATTTTCTAAAATAAAAACTCACAAAGTTAAATAAAGATATTATCTAAATTAACTATTTTTTCGAGTAATATTATAGATTATATAGAAAGGATATTTTATACAGACTTTGTTATACAAAAGTTACAATTGATGCCTGTCTGAATGACCGAGACTTTTAACCGGATTAACTTTATCACGAACAGCTTGTTTTAGCTCTTTGATCTCGGGGAAGTGCCCGTCGCGCTTGCGATCAAACAGTGTTTCTTCATCAATGCTTATAGTATATCTGCCGCTTACTTCGCTTGGTTTTAATGTAACGCCATCTACGTCATCGGTAAAAGTCGTAAGCAATTCCTGGGCCATATAAGCAGCCCGCATCATCCAGTTACATTTAGGGCAATATTCAATAATTATGGTTGGCTTCATGCTGCTGTTATTGGTTTCTTTGCTATAATAAATCTTTCTTCGGTATGGGTACTTAAAACCTTAAGTTCATCACCAACCGAAATTATGCCGGTATTTTCATGTACCAGGTTTTGCCCAAACATGATCTTGTTGTTTGTCATGCGGTAAGAGGCCAGAGTTTTCAATGGTTCTTTGGCTTTCATCGCTGTTTGCTGATCGATGGTAGTCAACACACAACGGGCACAAAGTTTTGCCCCGTAGAAGGTTATGCCCGCTATGGTTATCTGGTTCATCAGGTCCTCACTGTAAGCATCACCGCCGGTAAAAACGATATTGGGACGAAAGCGGTTCATCGGCAAAGGCAATGCCATCCGTTTGTTAAGGTCATCAAGCGACGATTGTCCTATTAATAAAAAGGGATAGGCATCGGCAAAGGAGGTGATCATGCCGGGTTTAGCGTAACGCTGGTCAACTTCGCGTTCACTGTCATCCGGCATATAAACCAGTCTGCATTTCATATTGAGGGCTTCGCTGAACCACTGGTCAAACTCTTCGCTTACATAATGCCCCATACAGGTATCGTCCCAAACTGCAAACTGCTGTAAGGGTGTTCTTTCAGAATTAAACGGAATTAGTAATGATTTGCTCGAATGATGATGTACGGCTATGCCATTAGCTTCCACTGTTGCTTTTAATAAAGCCATCTGCGGAAACTCGCGCTGGGTTATAAAATGCCCTTGCTCATTAACCAGCATCCAGCGCCGGTCGTGCTGTAACCCGCGACTGGTAACTACTGCGTTCTGTACGGAAATACCGCCCAATGATTTGATAGGGTAGATAAATAATTCGCTTATCTGGAGCATGGGGTAAAAATAAGAAAAGAACCTTGATTTTTAGGATTAGAGGATTCTATGATTCCATGATATCTAAATCTGAACTTATAATCGGGATAATCCTTTGATCCTAAAAATCATGGTTCTTTTTTCTTCACAATCGATTGCTATATCGATTTTTAATTAATATACTTGTTTTCTCCAATCTCAAAACCAATTTTAAAACATATGCCATTAACTAATGTAAACGGCAAAGCCAAGGCTAACAATACTTACGATGCCATTGTAATAGGCTCAGGTATTAGCGGTGGCTGGGCAGCAAAAGAGTTATCCGAACTGGGTTTAAAAACCATTATGCTTGAACGCGGTCGTAATTTTGAACACATCAAAGATTATAAGAGCGCCAGCCAGGATCCCTGGGACCTTCATCATGCCGGAAAGCCAACCCAGGCACAGCGCAAGCAACGCCCGGTGATCTCACGCGGATGGGGCGCCACAGAACCTATCATGGATTACTGGACCGATGAGCAGGCCGCACCATACACCGAGATCAAACCCTTTAACTGGTGGCGCTCATATCAGCTTGGCGGCCGCTCCATTTTATGGGGAAGGCAAAGCTATCGCTGGAGTGATTTTGATTTTGAAGCCAACGCTAAGGATGGCTGGGCTATTGACTGGCCTATCCGCTATAAAGACCTTGCACCATGGTATGATCATGTAGAAAAGTTTGCTGGTATTAGTGGCTCGTTGGAGGGACTACCACAATTGCCTGATGGACATTACCTGCCGCCAATGGATATGAATTGGGTGGAAAAAGATGTAGCTGCCCGGATCAAGAAAAATTATAATGGCTCAAGACATATGATCATTGGCCGTTCAGCTAATTTAACCGCTGCTATTCCGGGGCGTACGGCTTGCCAGTTCAGGAACAGATGCTGGGAAGGCTGCCCGTTTGGCGGATACTTTAGCACGCAGTCATCAACTTTGCCCGCTGCTTTAGCAACCGGTAATTTAACGGTGAGGCCATACTCTATCGTTACTAAAATATTGTATGACAAGGACACCAAAAAGGCTAAAGGAGTAGAAGTGCTTGACGCTGAAACCAACCAAACTTATGAGTATTATTCAAAAATAGTTTTCGTCAATGCGTCGGCATTGAACAGTGCCTGGGTATTAATGAACTCGGCTACTGATATCTGGCCGGATGGTTTAGGCAGCAGCAGTGGTGAGTTGGGTCATAATATTATGGATCATCACTACAACCTTGGTGCAAGTGGCTTGGTTGAAGGTTTTGAGGATAAATACTATTACGGTCGCCGGGCCAACGGTATTTACGTACCGCGTTTTGCAAACCTGTTTGGTGATAAGCGCGATTACCTGCGCGGCTTTGGCTACCAGGGTGCTGCAAGCCGTATGGGCTGGAGCCGTGAGATTGCCGAATACAGTATCGGAGCTCAATATAAAGATGCACTTACCGAGCCAGGTCCGTGGACTATGGGCATTGGCGGTTTCGGGGAACTGTTGCCTTACCACGAAAATAAGATCACCCTTGATAAAACCCGCAAGGATAAATGGGGCTTACCGATCCTTGCGATGGATGCTGAGATCAAGGAAAATGAGAAAAAGATGCGTTTTGATATAGTAAAGGAAGCTAAAGCCATGCTGGAAAGCGCCGGTGTTAAAAATGTTGAAACTCATGACCGAGGTCATAACGTTGGCGATGGTATTCATGAGATGGGTACAGCCCGGATGGGACGTGATCCAAAAACTTCGGTGTTGAACGGTAATAATCAGGTTTGGGACGCTAAAAACGTTTTTGTTACCGATGGCGCTGCAATGACTTCATCAGCATGCCAAAACCCATCCTTAACGTATATGGCGATGACGGCACGTGCGGCTCACTTTGCCGTAGATGAATTAAAGAAAGGGAATTTATAGGTTGGTGATTAGTGAGTGGTTGATTAGGTGAATTGTTCAGTTCTATTTCCCCCAAAGGCTAACCACTCACTTAATCAACCCAATCAACCATTCACCAAACAATAACCACTCACTTAATCAACATAATCAACTACTCACCAACCATGAAAAAACTACTAACCATATGCCTCTTAATAGGCGCATCTATTACTCAGGTACTTGCTAAAGATAAAGTACTTGTATTTTGTAAAACGGCCGGCTTTCATCATAACTCAATAGCGGCAGGGGTACCTGCAATAATTAAACTTGGGCAGGAAAATAATTTTGATGTAGATAGCACAACCAATGCTGAAAAATTTACTGCCGATAATTTAAAACAATATAAAGCGGTAATATTTTTAAGCACCACAGGCGATGTTTTAAATGATACCCAGCAAGCTGCATTTGAGCGATATATTAAAGCAGGTGGTGGCTTTGTTGGTGTACACGCCGCTACCGATACAGAATATGATTGGCCATGGTATGGCAAACTGGTGGGCGCATACTTTAAAAGCCATCCTAAACAGCAAGAGGCAACTTTAAATGTAGTAGACCGTAATTTTATTGCTACCAAACACCTGCCCGAAACCTGGAAACGTTGGGACGAATGGTACAACTACAAATGGATAGGCGATGACCTGCATGTACTGATCAAAATAGATGAAAAAAGCTATACCGGCGGCGAAAATGGCGATAACCACCCCATGGCCTGGTATCATAACTTTGATGGCGGCAGGGCTTTTTATACAGAACTGGGCCACACTGATGAATCATATGCAGATCCGTTGTATTTGAATCATCTTTTGGGTGGGATTAAGTATGCGATGGGGAGGAAAAACTGAACCATGATTTTTAGGATTTAAGGATTTCTTGAATCCTCATTATAAAAAAGACGGCCCTCAAATTTGTGGGCCGTCTTTTTTTATCTACCAACTATCATGGCAATCCCAAAATCCTAAAAATCATGGTTCCTTACGCATGCTGTATGGCTTCAACAAGCGCCTTATTGTGTTTATACCTGAATATAAACGGAAACACAATAGCTATCACTAAAGCATAACCGGCAAATGTAAGCCAGATGCCGTGCCAGTCTTTACCACCACCGGGCAGCAGGAAAAATTTATCGATGATCAAACCGCTTGCTATGCTACCGAAAAATGCGCCGAAACCGTTTACCATCATCATGAATAAGCCTTGTGCACTTGCCCTGATATCGGGAGTAGCCTGTGTTTCGACAAACAGTGAACCTGATATGTTAAAGAAATCGAAAGCCATGCCGTAAACGATGCAGGATAAAACGATCATCCATAAGCCACCGGCAGGGTCGCCGAAGGCAAAAAGGCCAAAACGTAGTACCCATGCCAGCATGCTAAACAGCATCACATACTTAATACCAAACTTGCGCAGGAAAAACGGGATAGCCAGGATGAAAAACGTTTCGGAGAATTGGGATATCGACATGATAATGGCGGGGTATTTAACACCGACAGAATCTTTGTAGATAGCAATGTTTTTGAAATCCTGTATAAAGGTGTCGCCATAAGCATTGGTGAGCTGCAATGCTGCCCCCAAAAGCATCGAGAAAGCAAAGAAAATGGCAAATTTGGGATCTTTAAATAGTTTGAAGGCGTTCAACCCCAATGAGTCTACAAATGATTTGTTGGTTGTTTTGGCAGAAAGCGGTGGGCATTTAGGAAGACTGAATGAATAAATGCCAAGCGCAAGTGCTACAGCCGA
>NZ_DASVOB010000648.1:0-5842 GCF_036383575.1 Mucilaginibacter sp. | reverse complement strand
AGCGGGCTCTTAAAGGCCCCAAGGGTTATACGGGGTGTGTAATTTGCCCTGTTTATTCCGCTAATATCTTACTTCTCATCGCAGAGCACGTCATCTCATTTTTTTTCAGGAGAATCCTGATGGTTACTCGCAATGACATGGGTTTTTATACCAACATTTCTCTCTTGTGCTCGTTGCAAACGAGCGCACGTTAATCATTGCTACGCCTGCGGGCTACTAAACAAAAAGGGCTTAAGCATAATGCCCAAGCCCTTTTGTTATCGAAAATATTGGATCTTATTCTTTATTCTCCAGCGCTTCTGCAGCTGGTTCATCTAAAAACCACTCCACCTCTCCGGATATCGAATCAATGAGTTGAGCCGGGTAAAGCTCAATGTCCTCATCATCCTCAAGGATGTGTTTTACTGCTTCGGCCTTTCCTGCTCCGTAAACTAAAAACGCGATTTGTGCGGCGTCATTAATAAGCGGTGCGTTAAGGGTAATGCGCCATACCTGCTGATCTTCCAGCCATACTTCTTTTACACCGGGTACACGGTCATGCAGCACCGGAGTATAAGGGAACAGGGAAGCTGTATGCGAGTTATCGCCCAGGCCTAACAATACCAGGTCAAAGCTTGCTTCGCCATCGTCAAAAAATGCTGAGATGATCTCCCAGTACTTAGCAGCAGCTTCGGCTGGCTCAAATGAGGTATCAACCGCAAATACATTGCCCGGGTTTATCAACAAAGGCTCAAACAGCGCTTTTTTAGCCATCAGGTAATTGCTGTCCTTATGGTCTTGAGGTACATTGCGCTCATCACCAAAAAAGAAGAAAACCTTTTCCCAGTTCACCTGGTCGGCATAGGTTGTTGAAGCTAACAGCTCATATAATTTTTTAGGTGAGCTGCCGCCCGAAAGGGCAACACTGAACCTGCCGTTTTTGTTAATAGCTTCGGTAGCCAGGGTAACAAAATGATCGGCCAGCCCGGTTAAAACCTCACCTTCTGTGTTATAGATATTCAGTTTCATCAGCATTCTATTTTTTACCGTTTACGGGTAAGGTAAACCAGTTATAGCCATCGCGGGCAATTAAAGCTTCAGCAGCTTCAGGGCCCCATGAATCGGCCGAATAGTTAGGGAAATTCAGGCTCTTTTTGCTTTGCCATGTATTCAGGATAGGCATCACCAATTCCCATGCAGCTTCCACCTGGTCACCACGCATAAACAGGGTTTGATCGCCCATCATGGTATCCAGGATCAATGTTTCGTAAGCTTCAGGAGCCTGGTTGGTATACGTGCCTTTGTAATCAAACACCATATCAACGGCGTTTAATACCATATCGATACCCGGGCGTTTAGCCTGAACCTGCAAACGGATGCTCATCTCTGGCTGAATGCTGATGATCAACCTGTTTTGCTGCCAGCTTTCAGTTGCTTCGGCAGGGAAGATCTGGTGCGGAACGTCCTTAAACTGGATGGTAATAACAGATGACGATTGGTGCAGTCTTTTACCTGTGCGCAGGTAAAAAGGAACACCCTGCCAGCGCCAGTTATCAATGAAAAACTTGATAGCAGCAAAGGTTTCGGTATTTGATTCCGGATTTACCTTTGGCTCTTCGCGATATCCAGGTACTTCTTTACCTTTCATCCATCCGCTGCCGTACTGGCCCCTAACTGTTGAGTTACGTACGTCTTCAGCAGTAAACTTGCGCATGGCTTTCAGCACGTCAACCTTACGGTCACGTACCTCATCGGCACTAAAGCTGATTGGTGGCTCCATGGCAATGTGGCAAAGCAATTGCAGCAGGTGATTCTGGATCATATCTCTCATAGCACCTGAACCATCGTAGTAGTCGCCGCGTTCTTCAACACCTAACTGTTCGGTAACTGAAATTTGCACGTGCTCAATATGATTACGGTTCCACAGCGGCTCCATAATGGAGTTGGCAAAACGGAAAGCCATGATGTTCTGAACCGTTTCTTTACCCAGGTAGTGGTCAATACGATAGATCTGGCACTCGTCGAAAATGCTCTTTAATAAGGCATTCAGGTCTTTTGCTGTTTCCAGGTCATGACCAAATGGTTTCTCGATGATGATCCTTACACGTTTTTTATCATCGGCCAGTTTAGCTTTTGATATGTTTGATGCAATGATCGGGAAGAAATTAGGTGCTACCGCAAGGTAAAATAACACGTTTGCTTTGGCTTTCCACTCGGCATTGTGTTTTTCAATACGTTTGCCAAACTCTTTATAGGTTTCAAAGTCGTTGGCATCCGATACCTGGTAATAGATGTTTTTTACAAACTCGGCCCATTGTTTATCATCGGTTTTTCCGCTGCGCGAAAACTGGTTGATATCTTTATACAGGTTCTCCCTGAATTGCTCGTCAGTAAGCTTGGTACGACCAGTACCAATAATGGAAAATTGTTTAGGCATCCATCCGTCTAAAAACAGATTATACAGGGCCGGCGCAATTTTCCGGGAGTTTAAATCTCCCGTTCCACCAAAAATGATAAATATGGTAGGGTCTGATTTAGCTGTTGTGCTCATTGTTGTGTTTTAATTAATAGCGTTAATTAATCGTTTGCAGGAGCCCATTGTGTATGGAAAGTACCTTCTTTACCAATAAGCTCATAAGTATGCGCACCAAAGTAGTCGCGTTGAGCCTGGGTCAGGTTTGAAGGCATCCTTTCGCTGCGGAAAGCATCGAAGTAGCTTAATGCCGAAGCATAGCCAGGAGCAGCAACACCGGCAGCAATAGTAGCCGATAATACTTTCCTGATGCCTGGTAAAGTTCCGGCAACCAGGGCCTGTACGTCGCTGTCAAGCAACAGGTGAGGTAATTGCTGATCTTTGCTGTAAGCGTTGTAAATGTCATTCAAAAACTCTGAACGGATGATACAGCCACCTCTCCAGATCTTAGCAATTTCGCCTAAGTGAAGATCATATTTGTACTCTTCAGATGCTTTGGTAAGCAGGTGCATACCCTGAGCGTAAGTAACGATGCTGGTAAAATAGAAAGCCTGCTCTAAAGCAACCAATAACTCTTCTTTATCACCTTTCAAATCGATTGGATCATTATAAAGAGTTGAAGCTTTTTCGCGTAATGATTTGTATTTTGAAAGATCGCGCATTGATACTGATGTATCGATGGTTGGGATAGGGGTTACCAGGTCCATAGCCACCTGCGATGTCCATTTACCGGTACCTTTAGCCTTGGCTTCGTCCTTAATATCGTCTAACAATAAATGATCGGTACCCGGGGCTTTGTATTTGAAAATATCTTTGGTGATATCCAACAGGAATGACTGTAAACGGCCTTCGTTCCATTTTGTGAACAAATCGCCTATCTCATCGTTACCTAACTTTAAGCCTTTTTTCAGGATCTCATAAGTTTCGGCAATTACCTGCATGATACCGTACTCGATGCCGTTGTGTACCATTTTAACAAAGTGGCCTGACGCGCCAGGGCCAATGTAAGTAACACAAGGCTCGCCGTTAACTTTAGCAGCAATGGCTTCAAAAATAGGTTTCATTACAGCGTAAGCATCCTTATCGCCACCCGGCATCATACTCGGGCCGCGACGGGCACCCTCTTCACCACCTGAAACACCCATACCGAAGAAATGCAGGCCTTTAGCCTCCAGCTCCTCCACACGGCGGTTGGTATCGGTAAAGTGCGAGTTACCGCCATCAATCAGGATATCGCCTTTTTCCAATAACGGGGTTAATTCCTCAATTACAGCATCAACAATTTTACCGGCAGGCACTAACATCATGATAGCCCTTGGCGTGGTTAAGCTTTGAATAAATTCTTTAACATCGGAAAAGCCTTTAGCTTCCCTGTCACCAGCTTCCTGGTTCAATGAATCTACTTTACCGGTATCTTTATCGTGTCCGGCAACCGCGAAGCCATGATCGGCCATGTTCAGCAGCAGGCTGCGACCCATAACACCCAGGCCTATCATACCAAAGGCGTATTTGTTTTCTGTTGCGCTCATTTTTTGAGGTTTTCTTTTTTAAGAGTTTCTAAAATTTTCTTAGTGCTTTCAAGGCTGGTATGCTGGAACGAGCGGATGCCCAGTTTTTGCGCGGTATCAACAAACATTTTCCTGTCGTCGAAATAAACGCATTGCTGCGGCGATGCCAGGGCTATACCCATAGCTAATTGCCAGATACCGGGATCAGGTTTACGCATTTTCACTTCGCATGATGATACAAATGCATCAAAACACTCATGCAGCTTAAACTTGCGCACCCGGTAATCGTTCAGCTCCTTACCTTCATTATTAAGCGAAATAATACGGAAGCCGCAATCTTTTTTCCACTCCTTCAAAAATTGCAGCATAGGCAATTCAACCGATGTAGAATAGATGAACTCCTTAAAATCTTCGCGTACAAAATCTCTCGGGTGGTTAAATATCACCGTATCAAGGTATTCGTCAAGCGTGATGCTGCCAATTTCATATACGTTGAAAATAAAATTGTGCAGGGCATTAACCTCATCATAGTCAAGGTTAAACCTTTTAGCCGCTTCTTCGCGGGCTTCGTGGCCCCATCCGTTCGACAGCAAAATGCCGCCCACGTCAAAAAAAAGGATCTTCAGATCAGCAACTTCCATAGGTATATTTTTATGATTAGTTGTAAGCCCGGAGCCTTAAGTTCCAAGTAAAAACAAAAATCTCTTACTTAGAACTTAAGACTTCCGACTCAGAACTTAATTACTTGTTTTTTTGTGCTTCGATGGCGTTCAACAGCTTTTCAAACGGCTTGTTGAATTTCTCGATACCTTCATCCTCTAATTGCTGGGTTACGGCAGCAAGGTCGATACCTAATGAAGGAAGTTTAGCTAAGATCTCGGTAGCTTTATCTAAACCGGCTTCTAATGTGTTAGCAGCAACACCGTGATCACGGAAAGCTTCAACAGTTTCCAAAGGAACGGTATCAACAGTATCCGGGCCAATCAGGGCCTCAACGTATTTGGTATCTTTAAATGCAGGGTTTTTGCTGCCGGTACTTGCCCATAGCAAACGCTGTGGCTGTGCGCCCTGATCCGCAAGTTTTTGCCACCTTTCACCGCTGAATACCCTTTTGTAAATTTCGTAAGCTTTTTTAGCTGATGCGATTGCGACCTCACCATACAGCTCTTTTTCGCCTTTTGCTTCAATGATCGGATCCACAACAACATCAATACGGCTCAGGAAGAAGCTGGCTACTGATGCAATGTGGGCAATTTTATGACCTGCAGCTAAATGCTCTTCCAAACCTGCGATGTAGGCTTCAGTTACTTCTTCATAACGCTCTAACCCAAACAACAGGGTTACATTGATGTTGATACCTTTTGCAATTGATTGCTGAATAGCAGCCAAACCTGGTTTAGTACCAGGGATCTTGATCATTACGTTTTCACGGTCAACTTTTTTCCAAAGTTCTTCAGCTTGTTTAGCAGTACCTTCGGTATCTAAAGCCAAAAATGGAGAAACTTCAAGGCTTACGTAACCATCAACTTTGTTTGATTCTTCGTAAACACCTTTAAACAGGTCGGCAGCGGCCTGGATATCTTTAACAGCTATTTCAAAAAACAGCTTTTCGTTGTCGCTTTCAGATTTAAGTGCAGCGATATCAGCATCATAATCAGAACTGCTGCTGATAGCTTTTTCAAAAATTGCAGGGTTTGAAGTAACGCCGCGTACGCCGTCAACGTCAATTAATTGTTTAAGTTTTCCTGAAGAAATGATCTCACGGTCAATAAAATCAAGCCAGATACTCTGACCAAAACCATGTATCTGCGCTACGTTATTAGTTGCCATAATAGGGTTTGTTTTTTTGTTTGTTAATTATTTTGTTAAAAGCGCGATGAAG
>NZ_DASVOB010000647.1:0-7715 GCF_036383575.1 Mucilaginibacter sp. | reverse complement strand
CCCGCCAGCAATTTTTGACACTCAGCAAGACACCCTTCGCTGGCGCACGCGTGTCGCGTGTGCCCCGCATACTAAGTCACGCAACTCCTCATCGCTATGTCTTTCATACTTAGCAACACGTCATATCTCATTAAGTCATATCTCATTAAGTCATATCTCATTAAACTTTATACCTTTTCATTGAGGGTACACGCGACACGCGTGCACCAGCTATAAGAAATCCTGAGCACTTATAAAAAGACATATTTAAAGCTGAATTAAAATCAGGCTAAAACAATTGCCTTTCCCAAAACTCCACAACCTGGCTTTCGGCAATAATTTTGGTGTGCTCATAATTTACTTCCCGGTAAAAACGGATAAACTGCGGTTGGTACATAAGCAGGTGTTTTTTTAAAAGCAGGGAAGTTGTATATAATTTTACAAGCTTCAAATTATGGGCGTTAGCTAACAACATGATGATCCTGAACTCATGCATAATTGCCTCATGCCGCTGCTGAACAATGGCAATTTTGATTTTAAGCACATGAACAAGCACTTCCAGGTACGGGGTGATAGCCTGCCGGGCAGTAATAATTTCGGCAATATCCGCTTCTGTTTGTAAAAGACTTTCTTCATCCTCAAGTGCAAAAGCTGTATCGGCCAAAAACATCTTTAAAATAAACGGATACGTTATTGAGGAAGCCGGCGAAGCTTTGTGCGACTTATTTAAGATCCGGACAACCCGGAGTAATTTGCGTGGGTTTTGACCTATAATCAGAGTGCCGGCCATCAGCACCCCTATCATATTGTTAGCAGCTTCATTGTTGTTACCAGGGTCAAAAAATACAGGGTTAAAGCTAAACATGGTTATTTGGCCCAATACAGCTTTATCAACAATGCCATATTTAAGAAAATTAAAAACCGCTGTAATACAATTTACCGGGTTTATGGGGTAGCTTAAAAGGATTGCAGGCGAAAACTCGTTCAACTCTTCAATCTGTTGTTGCAACAATTCAAGATCTAAAGTAACAATGCCCAATATGGCTTTATAACAATGTAATAAAAAACGCCTGTCGCTGCTTATTTCAAAACGGAGCAGTGTATTAAGCGTTTTTAAATACCCGGGGGCCATAAACTCAATTCCAATGAAGTAATCAAGCAGGCTATCTTCAATTCTGAATTTCTGCATGCCGGTTCCGTCTGCGGTAAGCGTAACGTATTCGTGTTCTAATACATCGCTTAAAAAAGATAAAAGACCGGCTTTTAAATTTAAAGGAATACTGATGTGTGTTAAATTATGTAGTTCATTTTTTTCGCCGGCATTAACTACTGTTAAAACCAGCCATTTAACAACACTCAACCTTAAATTATGATTTAAATGATCATTAATATAGCCAATAAGGGCCTCATTAAACCTATTGCCATGCATCGATAGCAGCCATTGGGCAATGAAATATTCGAGGGTATCTTTTGAGCAAAATTCCATATAGATGTTTTGCTGAAGAAGGGTACTTTTATTGATGGTTCTTAAAAAATGCAAGCTATCCAAAGCCTGGTAAACCTGTTCATTACTGCCCGCCAACTCAGATACCTGTACCTGCCCCATGCTACTGCTTTCATCTTTCAAATTCATCAGGCTGATAAGCTCGTACAGGAATTGCGTTTTTTCGACCGCGTATCTATTGAAGTAGATCTTTTCGAGCACTAAATTACTTGTTAGCTCATACCGGGTTAAGGCATCAATTTTTTGCAGGTTAAATGTCTGAGGGTTTAGTTTATAATACAACTCCAGGTATAAGGGATTACAAAGGGTTTCTGCAACATCAATACTTACACCGTGCCCGGCTTTAGGGTTGATCAATTGGCTTATCTCCATAATTTCCGGAGCGCCAAGCAAGGGCATATTAATGGCATTTCCCGGATCACCAATAAAACTTTCGAACCATTTTTTGCGGATAAATCCAAATTCCCGCCCACAATTGATCCAGGTATTTGACCGCATTGTTAAAATGAGCCTAAAGCACCTGCTTTCATGGTAAATCCCTAATATATTAATGAGCTGGTTTAATATGAGTTGAAACTGATCGTTCCTGAATGTTGTTCCATCAAATCCATCAATGATCAAATAAAACTTCCCTTTGCCGGCATTTTTCAGTATTTCATGATACTCGGTATTGCCACAGCCCAATAGCGATAACAGCCAAAAATGGATACTTTGCCCGCTCTGCAGTACCGACATTAAAACCTGTGTGCTAAAAAACAGGAAAATATCATTTGATTTATTCGCGGCGTTCAGCTCCAGTTTTTCTTCGAGCCAGTGTAGCAGGGCTATTGATTTACCAAAACCGGCCGGTGCTATCAGGGCCGTGGCAACAGCATCTGAGGCCAAAAAAGCATCGAGATAAAATGAAGCTGATTTACGGGCTATGGTGTACTTAAAAGGTATGCCCGACCTGTTTTTTAAAGCCCGGATGGTAAAATTTGTTATATTATTAACATCGGCAGCAATTTTACTCCAGCTGGTTAAGCCTGTTATTGCCGGTTGTTGCCCATGCTTAATTAAAAAATCACCGATGCTTTCATAACCGCAGTATTTACACAATGCATCAAGCGTAAACTGCGAGGGGTTATGTTTTGATTGAACCAAACCGTAAACCCTTTTTAAAGTGGTTTCACTTATACATGCTTTAGTTTTTTTGAAAATAAGATCACTCAGGTTTTTACAATCGGCAGCGGTGATATTCGGGATGTCAGATACTTCGGATACGTTTTTTTTTAGCAATTCAAAATGGTATTGCTGCATAATTTAATGTAGGGCTATGAATTAAACTTAAAACTTCATAATGCTTTACAACAGAATAGCCGGTTAAAGTAATGAGGCAATTTTTCATGTTTGAAACATATGGCAACCGTTGTTAAGCCTTGATTAGCCCCGAGGCTAATCAAGCTTAAACAGGTAATTGGTTAGCATTACAAAAGGCCCTTCTTCTCTGCGTGTAAAAACATATGTTTTATGGGATCGGCAAACAGTATTTAAGGCCGCAAATAGAAGCATTACAAATAAAATAGCAAGCAAAAACAACTACCCATATCTACCCACCTCAAAAAAAGCCCCTTGTGGCTAACTACAGCAGCTAAAAGCATTTATCAAAATATCGGGTACGTTACCGTAAACACATGGCAAATAGTAAAAATTAAGGGTTGACCGATTACTTCATGGTGCAAAATGTTATTGAATATCATTATTATTGAGTCCCAGTTAATTTAAACTTACGTGAGAGGACTAATAGCAAAACTATGTTTTGCTGCGTTGCTTGTATGTAATACTAAAGGTTATGCCCAATACAATAGTGTAAAGCAAATTGATAGTATCATCAAGGTAGCAGAGCAGATAAACGATACAGAACAGAGCATTAAACTTGGTATTAAAGCAAGCGATTGCGCCAGGAAAATAAAATATGAAGATGGTACTATTGAAGGGATCACCCTTGCAGCCTTAAAAAGTTATAATGCAGGCCGCAATGAAGATGTTTTAAAATACGTAACCCTGGCCGAAAATGCTGTACCCAAAATAACCAACCCATCGTACCATACCCACCTCATGACCCTTAAGGGAATGAGCTATACAAACCTGGGCTTTTACAAACAGGGCCGGCAGATATTGAACGCTGCTTTACCTGTAGCCTCAGAGATAGCAAATGCAGACATAAGGCATTACCGTTTAGGTTATATCTATAACGCACTGAGTGACAACAACCAGCAAGCCAAAGGTGATCTTAATACAACACTGCTATTTTCCCAAAAAAGCTATCTTGAACATATAAAAGTTAGTAAAAAAAGTCATTTTGCAAACGGCAGGGTATTGGCTACAGATAATTTAGGCGTAAGTTTTTTTGAATTAAAAAAATACGATTCGGCTGAGGTGTATTTCAACAAAGCGGTTTTATTAGCCGATGAATATAAAGACATCACGGTTAAAGCATTTGCAAATACCGACCTGGGAAACCTTTATTACAGGGAACAAAAATATACCCAATCCAAAAATTATTACTACAAAGCCATTCCTGCTGCCAAAGAGATGGGCAATGGTTACCAGCTAAAAGAAATTTACACCGGCCTCTCAAAGGTTTATGCAGCCTTAAAGGATGATAAAAAAGCGAGAGAACTGCTGGAATTAAGCATGAAATTAACTGACAGCCTAAACAAGGCAGAAAAATCGGCCATTAAAACCCCGTTGAACGATATACTGAAAACTGAAGATAAAAAATTGGCCAAAAACAACACCAGTTTAATCAGCGTACTGGCAGGGGTATTTATATTACTTGTTTCTGCCGTATGTATTTTAATCTTTTTCTCCGGTAAGTTCAAAAAACAGTTAAAAGTAAGTGAGGGGAAAATAGAAGAACTTTCAAAAATGGTGGTTATAAGTACAGCCCAATATTCGCTTGAATGTTTAAAAGAGATAGTGGAGCTGGCTATGGATAATAACCCTCTTTTTTTGGCGAAGTTTAATGAGCTATACCCCGAGTTTACCGAAAAGTTGTTAAGCCTTGCCCCTAACCTTATTGCTACCGAAATTGAGCTGTGTATACTGCTGCGCATCAATTTTGATACTAAAGAAATAGCTCGTTACACTAAAACATCTGTTCGGTCTGTTGAAGGAAAGAAGCACCGCATCAGGAAAAAACTGAATATTGATTCGAAAGCGGATATTAATCTTTGGATAGCAAACGTGTAGATTAAATATCAATCCCCTTGTTCCGGATCCCTGTTGCACATTAAGACCACTAATTTTGGGGAATATCCGGGTACTGTTTTTTCATGCCCCTCGCTGGCGCACGCTGTTCAAGTTTAAAATCAAACGGGGTTTATCATCAACTACTATCAATATCTTTTACTGCATTAAAACTTATAGATCACAATCAGATTACAGCCCTAATATTTAGCCGATAATTGTTATTCTTCAATATTTTTTGCCTCTTCCTTCTTCTTGTTCTTTTCTTCGCTTTTCTTTTTTTCCTCCTCTTTAGCTATTTGGGCGTTCCGTTCAAAGTAATATTCGTCAAGAATGTCCTCCATATCGGCCTTGCGATATTCTTTATTTTTTATTTTTTCTACCAGTGCCGGCTTATCGCGCACCATATCACTCATAACTGCAATAAAATGCTGGCGGTCGAGCTCGGTAACGTTGTCCGGATCCGGGCCATAGTAATAAGTTCTGTTAAGATTGGAGTAAAACATGGGGACTGGGCCACCAAAGCCTCCCGCAGTTTGGTTATTACGCAAGCGTACATATAGCTTGGTTGGCTTATCAATAAGCACCAACAAAATAGGAAAAAGCTCAAGGTCTTTATTATGCGATACCACGAAGCTATCTATCCCTATTACAAAAGCCCGAAACTGCGCAGTTTTAATCTTTTGCTTATCGCCATTAGCGGTAACACGATACATGAAATCATCCCCAGCGCCTTTGAAAAGACTACGATCAGGGACATTCCACCTAATAAAGCCGATTATCTTGTTGTTTTGCAGGTCGTAATAGCTTCCGGGATTCCAGTGGTTAAGAACGTTGTTTTGCTGGGCGCCTGCATTAATAAAGGCAGCACACAGTAACAGGAGGATAAAAAATTTGCGCATAAAGCTCAGGTGTTGTTAGTATTTAAGCCGTGAAAATATTACAAATTACCAAAAGCAGCAAATAACGTTGTTACCTGATTTTGCAATCAGCAAAACCCAATCTTTAAAACAATTAAAACCAACCTGAAACCTTTCGCTGGTGCACGCGTGTCGCGTGTGCCCCGCATGCTAAGTAACACGCAATCACTCGTCGCTATATTCCTTCATATTGAGAAACACGTCATTACCCCACCAAGCTTTATACCTTTCCATTGAGGATACACGCTGAATGCGTGCACCAGCATTCAGCCTGACAACCACCAACAAAAAAGGCCAATCATTTCTGATCAGCCTTTTCACATAATTACCCCGTTTAGCCTATTACAATTAACATTCATTTTCATTTGTACTGTGCGCAACAAAAAAACCGCATAATGCACTTGCGCTTAATGCTATTAATAACGTAATCATAGTGTTTAATTTTAGGTGAATAATTAATTAATACTATAATCAGTACGAATAAAACATACTTTAGTTTTATAAAATAGCCGTTTTTTAGTATCACAAAAGCACTTTTACAAATATTATTTCTTTCAGGTTAAAAAATTAGAAATATTATTAGTGATCCCCCCAAACAAGCAACAAAATCAAAATCACTTCACACTTATTTGTGCAATAAACTATAGCGTATTCAATTCTTTATAAAGCTCCGTTGCGTTTGCAACCGTATTATGCATGTTGTCCAGCTTCATTACCTTCTGTAAAAACTCCTGGATCTTAGCTTTATTCACTTTTAAAACATTGCCATGCATGTTTTGCAGCACAACCACGGTATTAAAAATGCCGTTGGTGTTGCCCATATTGTTTGATGCATAATCAATCAAAGTCGGTACAATGCTTGCGGTTTTATACCAGTTCACCATAATATCATTGGCGCTGTTTGTGCGGGTCGAGCTGTTGTCAGAAAATAAGCCCGCAGCCAGTTTAACCTGCGTGCTGTCTAATGCCGTTTGATATTTCTTGGTATTTGCAGGATCAGAAGCAATAGCAGTTTTCAAAAGTTCCGGGGCATCATTGGGTAATACCTCGGTGATCACTTTGGCTGCATAAACACGCTTTTGCGGATCGGGGTTGTTCACCATAATATCCAGTAGCGGGGTAACAAATTTATAGGTTTCCAGCCGTTGGTTTTGTATGGATAGCTGCATTTGCTGCTGATACTGCTGGTTGGCAAGCACATCATGATCACGGGATTGCTCCATATCCTGCTTTTTAATGGCCTGCGAAAACCAATAGCCGGATGCGGTGATGGCCAGCGGCAAAAAGATCGATGAAAAAAACTTAAGCCAGAAATCTTTTTTCTTATCCTCGTCTGAAGTTTTTTTGAGCTTGACGAGCTCCTTCTTCAAACCGTCTATTTCTGTTGTTAACTGTTCTGCGGTCATAGGTAAGGTTTATTTAGAACTAAGAAAACTTGATATAAATATAACTTATTAATTAATAAGATAGTTAGTCCTACGCTTTTAATTGCATTTAAAAAGCTGGTGTACAAGCCATCAACAAAAATCCTATCTTTAAAATAATTAAATATACCTGAAACCTATCTGCCTGTTATGGAACCTATTGCACAAGCCCAAACTATCGACCAAATTATTGAACAACTGGAAGCCATTATCGCCGACGCCATAAAAACCGACAGTCGCGCCGGGTATTTTGCGGCCCTGTACCATAAGGTTACCTGCAAGGTGAGGGAAGGCATTCAAAACCGTGAGTTTGAAAATCCGGCACGTATGGAACAGTTAGACGTAATATTTGCCAACAGGTACATCACGGCTTATCGTTGCTGGCAGCAAAAGCAGCCTTGCTCCCATTCGTGGCAACTGGCTTTCGATATTTTTGATAAATCGTCGAAACTGGTATTACAGCACTTGCTCATTAGCATGAACGCGCATATCAACCTTGATCTGGGTGTTGCCGTTGTTGAATTAACCCGCAACCTTAACCAACCGTTAACCGGGGTTCATAATGATTTTAATTCCATCAACACCATACTTTCGGCGCTTACCTACGAGGTGATCAGCGAGCTGTACCAGATCTCGCCCCTGCTCTCGCTGGCAGGT
>NZ_DASVOB010000646.1:0-3453 GCF_036383575.1 Mucilaginibacter sp. | reverse complement strand
CTCCCGAAGATGAAAAGTGCATCACAAACAAAAAAAGATGAGTTTAAACGTAATTAAAAAAGTTATTGATCTGGGCGACGGACGCACCATTGAGATCGAAACAGGTAAACTGGCCAAACAAGCGGATGGCTCGGTAGTAGTGAAAATGGGTGATACCATGTTGCTGGCTACTGTAGTATCATCGCCTGAGGCTAAAGAAGGCGTTGACTTCTTGCCGTTATCTGTTGACTACCAGGAAAAATATGCTGCCACAGGCCGTATCCCAGGTGGTTTTTTACGCCGCGAGGCCCGTTTATCAGACTATGAGGTATTGATCTCTCGTTTGGTTGACCGTGCTTTGCGTCCATTATTCCCTGATGATTATCATGCTGACACACAAGTGATGATCTCTTTGATATCTGCTGATAAAGATATTATGCCTGATGCATTGGCCGGTTTGGCAGCATCTGCAGCTTTATCTGTATCTAACATCCCTTTTAACGGTCCTATCTCTGAAGTACGTGTTGCTAAAATTGATGGTCAGTTAGTAATTAACCCTACTTTAAGCCAGCTTGCAAACGCTACTTTAGAATTTATTGTAGCAGGTAGCGAGCATGATATTAACATGGTTGAAGGCGAATCAAAAGAAATTCAGGAAGCTGAATTGGTTGAAGCTATCAAATTTGCCCATGCTGCTATCAAAGTTCAGTGTTTAGCTCAAAAAGAACTGACCATTGAAGTTGGTAAAACAGAAAAACGTGTTTACAGCCATGAGCACAGCAACGAGGATTTGAAAAAAGCCATCTACGCTGCTACTTATGACCAGGTTTACGCCATTGCTTCTGCTGCATCAGCAAAAGAAGAGCGTGGTGCTAAATTTAAAGAAGTACGTGACGCATACATCGAAACTTTAGGTGAGATCGACGATATCACTAAAGGCCTTGCTAAAAAATACTACCACGATGTCGAGTATGATGCTATCCGTAACCTTGTATTAGATGAAGGCAAACGTTTAGACGGTCGTACCACTACCCAGATCCGCCCGATATGGAGCGAAGTTGGTTATTTGCCATCTGCTCACGGTTCGGCGGTATTTACCCGTGGCGAAACTCAATCATTAACTACCGTTACCTTAGGCGCTAAGGATGACGAGCAAATGATTGACGGTGCTTTCATTAACGGATACCAAAAATTCCTGTTACACTACAATTTCCCTGGTTTCTCAACTGGTGAGGTTAGGCCTAACAGGGGTGCTGGTCGTCGCGAAATTGGTCATGGTAACCTGGCTATGCGTTCATTGAAACAAGTATTGCCATCTGAAGATGAAAACCCTTACACTATCCGTATCGTTTCTGATATTTTGGAATCAAATGGGTCGTCATCAATGGCTACAGTTTGTGCCGGTACATTGGCACTGATGGATGCAGGTATCAAAATTAAAGAACCTGTATCAGGTATTGCCATGGGCTTGATCACCAACGAAATGGGTACTAAATATGCTATCCTTTCTGATATCCTTGGTGACGAAGATCACCTGGGCGATATGGACTTTAAAGTAACCGGTACTAAAAACGGTATTGTTGCTGTACAAATGGACTTGAAGATCAATGGCCTTTCATACGAAGTATTAACCAATGCTTTGAATCAGGCTAAAGATGGTCGTTTACATATCCTTGGCGAAATGGCTAAAACCATTACCGAGGCTCGTGCTGACTACAAACCACACGCTCCGCGTATTGTTACCATTAAAATTGATAAAGAATTTATTGGTGCAGTTATCGGGCCCGGTGGTAAAATCATCCAGGAAATGCAACGCGAAACAGGCGCAACCATTTCTATCGAAGAAAAAGATAACCAGGGTATTGTTCAGATTTTTGCCGATAACAAGGCTTCTATCGATGCTGCTTTAGGACGTATTCGCGCCATTGCTTCAAAACCTGAAGTTGGCGAAATTTACGAAGGTAAAGTAAAATCGATCATGCCTTTCGGTGCATTTGTTGAGATCATGCCGGGTAAAGATGGTTTGCTGCACATATCTGAAATTGATCACCGCCGTATCGAAACTATGGATGGTATCTTCCAGATTGGTGACGAAGTAAGGGTAAAATTGCTTGACGTAGATAAACAAGGTAAACTTAAGTTATCGCGTAAGGTTTTATTGCCGAAACCGGAGCCAAAACAAAGTAACTAAGCAATTTTTTATAGTAACAAAACCCTCTTTATGAGGGTTTTGTTATTTTGTTTCAATTTTTTTTATTTTTTTAAAACAAAAAGCGGATGTTTAAACTTATTAACTGTTAATGCGTAGTTGATAAAACCATAACTCCGATCCTGTTTGATAAAAAAATGACCCCTGCTACTAACGATCCTTTAGACTTCCTGAGCAAGAATTCGGCTGGAATGCAGACGGGTACACAAACTGATTTGGTTCAGCAGTTACTGTATGAAATAATCAGGGTGAAGGAAATTATCATTTATTACGACTCCATCCCAAATGGAGGCGGTCAGCTGGGTTCATCTATCCTTAATGAACTTGTTTCAGAAGCCTATCAGTCGCTGGTTAATTATGATACCGTGCTGATGAGAAAATATTATGATCTGTTATTGAATTGCGATTAGTCTGAAGCAAAATAGGTATGTCATTGCGAGGTACGAAGCAATCGCATACTATACAGAGCCGATTTGCGTCCGTGCGATTGCTTCCTTCCTTATAATGACGTGATTATAAGTTATTGATTATCAATGGTATTTTTTTTTAACACGTCATCGCATTTTTTTTCAGGATTTCCCTGATGGTTACTCGCAATGACATATTGATACGTTTACTGACTAAACAAACCTACAGCAACAATATATCAATCTGGTGTGCATGCACCATGCCTACAATCGGCGACCATGCAAATACTGTAAATCTGCCATCTTGCGAAGCTACCAGCGCCAAAGCATCCTTTTGATCATAAACAAATTGTGCTGCCGCTAAATGCCTTGTACCACCGTTTTGCGCGGGGTGGATCACCCGGGTTGAGCAGCCTACTATTGGTTCGGTCACAACGATTTCTTCGATAGGTGAACTTTTTTCTGAGCGGCCTATTTTGGCACCGAAAGCCAGCAGCTCGTGTTTATCATTTATTAGCGTAGCGCCGTCTATCGAAGTTAATCCGCCGATGGTATCAACTGCACGGCGCATTTTTTCTTGCCATGAGGTGTGATAACGATCGATACCTTCGTGAATCATCAGATCGGTAAGACCTGAAAAGGGAGGATCGACAGGGTAGGAGATCGGAGTGATGATGGATTCGCGCCATTCTTCGCTTCCGGAGGGGACAACTAATAATATTCCGCCGCGTTTGTGGGCTTGCATGGAAGTAGCCAATTGAACTAATACGTTTACCGGATCATTCCATAGGGATGGCAAAGTAAAATCAAGCATGGCCGAAAGTACATTAGGACAATCAGAAATGCTGGAGCCGTGCT
>NZ_DASVOB010000645.1:0-7562 GCF_036383575.1 Mucilaginibacter sp. | reverse complement strand
GAGCGATAGCGTGGCAACCGCACGGAAGCATACCCGCCCTGTATAGCATGCGATTGCCACGCTGCGCTCGCAATGACATGTGGGATAGATGCAGAGAAGAAACAATCACATAAAAAATATTTACCTTCGCACAATGAATTTTTCGTCCAAATTACTGGAAAATGCTGTAGCCGAATTTGCCAAATTACCGGGTGTTGGTCAAAAAACCGCCCTGCGTTTGGTGCTGCATTTACTTAACCAGGATAAGCAGGATGTTGAACGATTCAGTACCGCGGTAACCAAGCTTCGTAACGAAATACAGTTCTGCCGCGTTTGCCATAATATATCTGACCAACAGGTTTGCGAGCTCTGCTCATCGCACCGCCGCGATCATAGCCTCATTTGCGTGGTTGAGGACACCCGCGATGTGATGGCTATTGAAAATACCAATCAGTTTAATGGTGTTTATCATGTGCTTGGTGGCTTAATATCGCCGATGGATGGCGTTGGGCCGTCAGATCTGCAGGTGGATACCCTGGTTGAGCGCCTTAAGCTGACAGATGATAATAAGGTGAAAGAAGTGGTTTTTGCCCTCAGCGCCACTATGGAAGGTGATACAACACTGTTCTATCTTCATAAAAAATTAAAAAGTTTCAATATTACCATTACAACCATAGCTCGTGGCATAGCTTTTGGTGGTGAATTAGAGTATGTAGACGAGATAACTCTGGGTCGTTCCATAGCTACCCGTGTTCCGTACGAAAATTCACTATCCAAGTAAGCATGAAACTATCTATAGTTGTTGTAAGCCATAATTCCTGCAACCTGCTCAGAATTGCCCTGAATGCAGCGGTCAGGGCTGCCCAGGACGTTAGTCACGAGGTTTTTGTGGTCGACAATGCTTCGGCAGATAAGTCGGTAGCTATGCTTAATACTGAATTTCCTGACGTAAAAGTTATTGCCAACGATAAAAACGACGGCATGGCTCGCGCCTATAATCATGCTCTTAAACTGGCTATAGGGGAGTATATTTTACTGGTCAATGCGGATACAATTACAGGCAAGAAGACCATTGAGAAGACGCTTGAATTTATGGAAATGCATACCGATGCCGGAGGTTTAGGTGTACGTATGATAACTCCCGAAGGTAAGTTTCTGAAGGAATCAAAACGTGGTTTTAACAAACCATGGGAAACCTTTTTCAAGTTGACCGGCCTGGCAAAACATTTTTCAAAATCAAGGCTCACGAGTCCGCAGAGTAAAGATTGGGTTGAAGAGTTTCAAACTTCCGAATCGGACATTATCAATGGTGCTTTTATGCTGTTGCGTAAAGATGCGCTTAATCAAATAGGATTAATGGACGAGCGTTTTCATACCTATGGCTATGATATTGATTATTCATACCGCATCAGGCTTGCCGGGTTTAAAAATTACTATTTCCCCAAAACATATATCATCAATTTTAACATTCAAAATAAGGTTAAATTTAGCTGGATACACATTAAGGAATATTATGGGGCGATGATTATCTTCGCGTCCAAATATTTATTTAAGGTGCCCGAACTTAAGGTGGAAGGCATCCCTCAGCTAATTCCTCCTTCGTATGAAGTTAAATGATAAGGTTGTTATAATTACCGGCGCTTCGTCGGGCATCGGAAAATCACTTGCTTATGAATGTGCTAAACGCGGCGCCGTTGTGGTGTTAGCTGCAAGACAATATGTTACCCTTTGCCAGCTTACCGAACAACTGGAAAAGGAGTATCAAATAAAAGCCCTTGCTGTACAATGCGATGTAACTAACGAGGCAGATTGTGCCCACCTCATTAAACAAACCCTAACAACTTTTGGCAAAATGGATGTGCTGGTTAATAACGCAGGCATTACCATGCGCGCATTATTTAAAGATGCCAAAGTGGAGGTGCTTAAACAGGTGATGGATGTTAACTTTTGGGGGATGGTAAACTGTATCAAGTATGCCCTGCCCGAAATAACCAAAACCAAAGGCAGCATAGTAGGTGTATCATCCATAGCGGGCTACAAAGGTTTGCCGGGCCGCTCAGGCTATTCGGCTTCAAAGTTTGCCATGAATGGTTTTTTAGATTCATTGAGGGTCGAAAACCTCAAAACCGGTGTACATGTATTAACTGCATGTCCGGGTTTCACAGCATCTAACATCCGCAATTCGGCTTTAAACAGTGAAGGCAAGCAACAGGGCGAAAGCACCCTTGAAGAACAGAAAATGATGAGCAGCGATGAAGTGGCCAGAAACATTGTTGATGCCATTGAAAGCCGCTCGCGCACAATAACCCTAACAGGACAAGGCAAATTGACTGTAGCCTTGAGCAAATTTATTCCGGCATTTTTAGACAAAATGGTTTATAAGCATTTTACTAAGGAGCGGGACCCTCTTTTGAGGTAGTTCATTTGTTCATTAGTTCAATAGTTCATTGGTGTGCGTGTTGGTATCGTGATATTGAATAGCGGCATTTACCAATGAACAAATGAACCAGTGAACTATTGAACTAAATCATACTCACTAATCTTGCTCAGATCCAAAATAACACGACCTGTTTCGTCGCGCTCAAAGGCTGGTTTAAATTTAGCATTCCATATAAAATCATCGTATTGATATGATGTGCGTGAATGAATGGTTTGTGAAAAAGTATCATCGAAAGTTTTCAGGCCAACCGTTAAGCCGGCCTGCCTGCGCTCAAGTTCTTCATGGGTAATATCTTTTATCGGGCTATTTTCATCAAGGGGATGAACTACTGTCCAGTTAAGGGTGAGGATACTTACCCGTTTACGTTCCAGCTCCAGTTGGAAAAATTTACGCACCGTTTTGCCGTTTTCCTCATCGTTATAACTGAAAACAACTTCCATCTCCAGGTCGATAAGAATATTTCTGCGTTCATTTGCAAGGCGAAACATTAATCCTTTGCCGCCATCACGATAGGGGGCAATAAGCACATTACGGCTATACATGATCTTGGCCGATGGCCGCGAAAAACGACCATAAAGTAAGCCCGTAGCCAAAGCAAAGGCGAGCAGTCCCATCATTGATTCGAGCGCGGCAATAGTATTGGGAATCATGCCCCTGGGACTGATATGACCATAGCCTACCGTTGATATGGTTTGTGCCGAAAAAAAGAAGGCATCCATAAAACGATCAAAATCGGTATTGCCGCTTTTGCCGTCCAGTACATCGGGTCCTAACGAAACGTAGATGAGTGCAAAAATGATGTTTACAGTAAAATAAGTGCTAAAAACAATGAGCCAAAACTTGCGCCAGCTCATGGTAATAAGCGAGTGGTAGTTGTTTGAAGTAGTAAAAAACGGCAGACCGGTACGTTTTACGTTAATAGTACCATCTTTATTAATAACCGGCTGGCTTTTAATAACCGGCTGGGTACCAAAACCAAGATCGTCTTCGGGGTTAATTTTCTCTTTACGTATCGCCATGTTATATAAAAGCAATGAGCTTCATGGTAAATTTATCATTCTGTTTGTTTTTATAAAAACTATTTCCATATTTGTGCCAACAAGTAACAATGAACAAATTAAACAACAATTGGTGGTGGCTTAACGAGTAATCGTAAGGCAATTCCATGTTTGTTTAAAAAATATATTCAAAAAGGGTTGCCATACGGCAACCCTTTTTTTATTGCACGCCCCCCGGCCCCCTAAAGGGGGAGTGATTAGCGAGGGGTAAATAAACACTTTTTTAACTCCCCCTTTAGGGGGCTGGGGGGCACATGAAACAGATACTGAATCATCTTTTTGAGCACAAAACCTTTAGCAGGGAACAATCTAAAGGCATTTTGATGAACATTGCGCAGGGTAAGTACAACAACGCGCAAATGGCCGCTTTCATGACGGCGTATTGCATGCGAAGCATCACTGTTGAAGAACTGGAAGGCTTTCGCGACGCGATGCTGGAACTTTGTCTGCCGGTCGACCTGGAAACCGACGGCTTGATCGATCTTTGCGGCACAGGTGGCGATGGTAAGGATACTTTCAACATCTCAACGCTTGCTTCATTTGTTGTTGCGGGAGCTGGTTATAAGGTTGCCAAGCATGGTAATTACGGTGTATCATCAGGTTGCGGTTCATCTAATGTGATGGAGTACCTTGGTTATCAGTTTACCAATAATATCGACGAGCTGAAACGCAGTACCGATGAAGCCAATATCTGTTTCCTGCATGCACCACTTTTCCACCCGGCTATGAAAACTGTAGCGCCTATCCGCAAGGAGCTGGGTGTTAAAACTTTCTTTAACATGCTGGGCCCAATGGTTAATCCGGCTAAACCTGATAATCAGCTGGTAGGTGTATTTAACCTGGAGCTTGCCCGTGTGTACGCTTACCTGTACCAAAAATCAACTACAAAATATACCATTATAAACGCCCTGGAAGGTTACGACGAGATCTCGCTGACCTGCGATTTCAAAACTTTCTCGGCCGATGGGGAGAAGATCAATAGCGTTGAGGACCTCGGTTTTGAATTGCTCGATCCTAAAGAGATCATCGGCGGTGATACCGTTGAAGCTTCCGCAGCCATATTTAGTAATGTACTTAAAGGAGATGGTACTCCTGCCCAAAATAACGTAGTGCTGGCTAATGCTGCACTGGCTATAAAAACCATCGGCCCGGAAAAAACTTTTGGTGATTGTTTTTATGAGGCCGAGGAAGCGTTGCTTGGTAAAAAGGCGCTGAAAAGCTTTAATACATTGTTGCAAAACTAAGTCATGAAAATAAAGGTTTGCGGTTTAAAACATCCTGACAATATTGAAGCGGTTACCGCTTTGCAACCCGATTACCTGGGTTTTATTTTCTACGGAAAATCGCCCCGGTATATGGCTGGTCTGCCTGTTGATGCGCTACAAGCTATACCCGCTACCATTCAAAAAACTGGTGTTTTTGTAAACGAAAGTGCCGAAAATATTGAAAAGCTGATTGCTGAATACGGTTTTGATGCAATTCAGCTTCATGGCGATGAAAGCCCGGAGTTTTGTGCCGCTTTTAAAGGCAGGGTAACCGTGATCAAAGCATTCGGCCTTAACGAGGGCTTTGATTTTGAACAGTTAAAAGATTATGCGAACAATGTTGATCTTTTCCTGTTCGATACCAAAACGAAGGAGTACGGTGGCTCGGGCAAAACGTTTGACTGGGCTATACTTGATCAATATAAACTGGAGGTCCCTTTCTTTTTATCGGGGGGGATAGGCCCGGAAAATATAGCGGAGGTTAAAAACATCACACATCCCCAATTTTATGGGGTTGATCTTAACAGCAGGTTTGAGATTGAACCGGGCTTAAAGAATATTGAAAAATTACAACAGGCATTTAACATCATCAATAATAAAAAACAACAGATGAAATACGGAGTTAACGAACAAGGTTATTACGGCGATTTTGGGGGGGCATATATCCCCGAAATGTTATACCCTAACGTGGAGGAATTAAGGCAGCAATACCTCAATATCATAAATAGTGATGATTTTAAAGCCGAATTTGATGATCTGCTGAAAAACTACGTTGGCCGCCCTTCTCCGTTGTATCATGCCAAAAGGTATTCGGAAAAATATGGCGCTAATATCTTCTTTAAACGTGAAGACCTGAACCATACCGGCTCACATAAGATCAATAATGCCATAGGCCAGATCCTGTTGGCTAAGCGATTAGGTAAAAAACGCATCATTGCCGAAACCGGCGCCGGACAGCACGGTGTTGCAACTGCTACTGTGTGTGCACTGATGGGCATTGAATGTGTGGTTTACATGGGCGAAATTGATATGGCCCGCCAGGCCCCTAACGTATCGCGTATGAAAATGCTGGGCGCTAAGGTGGTACCGGCTACATCTGGCAGTAAAACGCTTAAAGATGCCACCAATGAGGCCCTTCGCGATTGGATAGGTAACCCGGTTGATACCCATTACATCATAGGTTCGGTAGTTGGCCCGTATCCTTATCCTGATATGGTGGCCCGTTTCCAATCCGTTATTTCGGCCGAAACAAAAAAACAACTTCTGGAGCATACAGGTAACGAGTTGCCGCAATATGTACTGGCCTGTGTAGGCGGCGGCAGTAATGCTATGGGCATGTTCTATCATTTTTTAGATGATGAAAATGTAAAACTGGTAGCAGTTGAGGCTGCCGGTAAAGGCGTTAACAGCGGCGAATCAGCAGCTACTACGGCTTTAGGAAACGAAGGTGTATTGCACGGTAGCCGTACCATTTTAATGCAGACCGAAGACGGACAGGTTGTTGAACCTTATTCCATTTCGGCAGGGTTGGATTACCCTGGTATTGGTCCGCAGCACGCTCATTTATTTAAAAGCCATCGCGGCGAGTATGTGAGTATTACCGATGATGAGGCTTTGCAGGCAGGTTTGCTTTGCTGCCAGCTGGAGGGAATCATCCCGGCCATTGAAACAGCTCATGCTTTGGCCCATTTGGAGAAAATGAAGTTTGAGGCCAACGATAATGTGGTGATCTGCATTTCGGGCAGGGGAGATAAGGACCTGGATACTTATATTAAATATTTCGGCTATTAAAAAAATCGTCTGAACTCGAATTAATCGAATTATAGGAATTAATTGAATTCTAAAATTCTGCTCAATCATTAAATTTGATTAATTCGAGTTCAGACAAACCTAACATACAATGAACCGTTTAAACAAGCTTTTTGCATCAAAGAATAACAACCTGTTATCTATATACTTCACCGCCGGTTACCCGGCACTAAATACCACGGTTGATATTGCCGAAGCCCTCGAAAAATCAGGTGCTGATTTCCTGGAGATCGGTTTCCCTTATTCCGACCCGGTAGCCGATGGCCCAACTGTTCAACATAGCTCGGAAGTTGCGCTTGAAAACGGCATGAGCCTGAAAGTTTTGTTTGAAGAGCTGGCCGAGCTGCGCAGCCGGGTAAGTATTCCTATTTTGCTTATGGGGTATTTTAATCCCATTGCCCAGTACGGTATCGAGCGTTTTTGCAAAAAAGCTGCTGAGGTTGGCGTAGATGGTATTATCGTTCCCGACCTGCCTATTTATGAATATGAAAAGATGTATTCGTCATATTTTATTGATAACGGCCTGAGTAACATATTCCTGGTAACACCTCAAACATCTGAAGAGCGCATCCGTAAAATTGATGACTTGAGCAACAGCTTTATTTACCTGCTATCATCATCAACCATAACAGGTTATAACCTGAAATTAAGCGATAGTGTTGAGGAGTATTATAAACGCATTGTTGCAATGAAGTTAAAAAATCCAACTATTATTGGGTTCGGTATCACCGATAGCAGCAGCTTTGCTAAAGCATGTAACTACGCTAACGGCGCCATCATAGGCAGCAGGTTTGTAAAGCTTTTAGGAGAAGAAAATTATATTGATAAGATTGATGGGTTTGTGAAGGGGATAAGGCCGTAAAATTTACCAACCGTCATTGCGAGTAACCATCAGGATTCTCCTGAAAAAAAATGAGATGACGTGCTCTGCGATGAGAAGTAAGATATTAGCGGAATAAACAGGGCAAATTACACACCCCGTATAACCCTTGGGGCCTTTAAGAGCCCGCT
>NZ_DASVOB010000644.1:0-12450 GCF_036383575.1 Mucilaginibacter sp. | reverse complement strand
CATTTCGTCAATGACCGGCTCCGGTACCGGCGAATTGCTGGATGAAGTGGTAAAACACTTTGAAGATGAAGTACTGGAAGAAAATACCCGTCCTAAATACGCTATTGTAGGCAGGCCTAACGTAGGCAAATCATCTATCATTAATGCCCTTATCGGTAAAGACCGTAATATCGTTACCCCTATAGCCGGTACCACCCGCGATTCTATCCATATTCATTATAACCAATACGGTCATGATTTTATGCTGATAGATACTGCCGGGATGCGTAAAAAAACCAAGGTTAAAGAAAACATCGAGTTTTATTCGGTAATGCGTACCATTAAAGCCCTGGAAGAAGCCGATGTGGTCATACTGATGATTGATGCTGTTGAAGGCTTTGAATCTCAGGATATCAGCATCTTCCACCTGGCCGAAAAGAACAAAAAAGGTGTGATGATCGTGGTGAATAAATGGGATTTGATTGAGAAGAACAGCAAAACTGTCAAAGTATTTGAAGAGCAGATCCGCGATAAAATTGCCCCTTTCAGCGATGTGCCTATTGTATTTACTTCGGTTACCGAAAAACAAAGGGTGTTAAAGGTTTTAGATGTGGCCAACCAGGTTTACAAAAACCGTGCACGCAAAATACCTACTTCAAAACTGAACGAGGTAATGCTGCCTATCATCGAAAACTATCCTCCGCCGTCAATAAAAGGCAAATACGTTAAAATAAAATACATTACCCAAATTGCAGGTACTTCGCCAATGTTTGCGTTTTTCTGCAACTTGCCGCAATACGTTAAAGAACCTTACTACCGCTTTATCGAAAACAAGCTCCGCGAAAATTTCGAGTTTTCGGGCGCACCGATACAGGTTTGGTTCAGGCAGAAGTAAGAATCAGCCCTAAGATTATGAACCTTGATTTTTAGGATTTGGGGATTACCATGAGTCTTATTTCTACAGAACCCAGACTTACGAAGTTTTAAAAACTTCGTAAGTCTTCCCTATCAACAACCAATCCTCCACGCAAAAAATCAGGGGCTCTGTTACGTTCCTTCTCCTCACTCCGTAATAATACTAAACCTCAATACTTTACACTTCATGAAAAAGTTTTACTGTTTAGTGCTATCAGCATTAGTAGCATTCGCGTCTTGCAAAAAAAACGAGCTTAACCATACCTACGGAGAAGATAATGGTTGCATCAGCCGCATCAAACGCGATTATAGCGATAGCAATAAGGTTGAGCTGGCTACGGCCGTAAAGCTGTTACAACAAAACAATATTTCTTTAAACGGCCTGGTGATTTACCAGGTTATTTTAAACGATAGTATATCCATCAACGGTCCGCTCAGAGTTTATCAGCATGTTGCAGCTTATGAAGAAAGCAAAGGCTTCCCTATTTTTAATTCAGGAATAGGATATCATTTCAAGAACGGAACTTTTGAAACTTCTATCGGCCAGCGTTATGGCACGCTTAACCTGGACACGTCTGCAAAGGCCACGTTGCCTCAAATACGTAAAGTTTTTATCGATGCCTTTAAAAAAGATGGCTACACCATTGATAACCGTGTTAATGCCTCATCATGCCTCCGTGCCGAATTTGGCTACCTTAACCTAACGCAAGACATACCCGATCATCCCAGTTTTGTTAAAGTATGGAAAGTTACTTTTACAGGCTATGAGTATCCGGTAGCCTACATCCAGGATGATAACAGAAAACTCCTATCCTATTTCAACGGGTTATTGACATTGGATAAAACAAACGTCAGCAATAAATAATATCAGAAAATCCTAAAATCAAGAGAATCAGGGTCGATTCCTACTGCTCCAAACCTTTTTTAAAGGTCACATCATTGGTGTTGATCACTTTAAAGTAAGCATTATCCCCCCATTTAAAGCGGGCAGCCTGGGCTTTAAGGATGGTTTTTATTGGCTCCCTCGATAGCTGCACCTCGCGCGAATCCATTTCTTTAATGGTTTGCGAAGCATACAGGATAAATTTATCTACCTCATCATTGCTAACAGCGTACTGTGTTAAAAATTCATGCTCAGTCGGGTATTTTTTAAGCAGTTGCTGTTGCCTGTCAATAACGTATGCGGTAAATAGCTGCTGCTGGCTCAGGTCCTGGATCAGCGGTGTAAACCTACTGGTATCCGCCGGTACAAAAACATCGGGCATGATACCGCCGCCGCTAAAAACTTTGCGCCCGGCTGAAGTATGGTATGATGGTGTTCCTTTAAAAACACTGTCGCTCAGGTTGCTTTGTTCCGAAAAAAGCTCGCCTTTTTGCATGCGCTGGGCCAGTTCATTGCGGTAGCTGTCCACCCCATTTTTGTATGATTTTTGAATAGAACGGCCCGACGGGGTATAATACCTTGCCACCGTTAAGTTCACTGCTGATCCGTCGTCAAAAGCAAACTGCTGCTGTACCAGGCCTTTTCCAAACGACCGGCGACCAACGATAGTCGCTCTGTCCAGGTCCTGCAGGGCACCCGCTAAAATTTCACTTGCCGATGCCGAATATTCGTCAATAAGAACGGTGACTTTCCCTTTCTGAAACATGCCCGAATCTGTCGCAAAATAATCGGTACGCGGCTCATGAATGCCTTTGGTATAAACTATCAGCTTTCCGCCGGTTAAAAACTCATCGGCCATTGAGGTAGCCGCGTTTAGGTAACCACCGCCATTGCCTCTCAGGTCGAGCAATAATTTATCCATCCCGTCATTTTTCAGCGTAGTTAACGCCTTTCTGAAATCAACATCGGTAGTGGCCGAAAATTTACTGATCTTGATATAACCTGTTTGGGCGTCAGCCATATAGGCTGCGTCAACGCTGCTCAAATCCACATGACCGCGTTTAACCTTAAGCATTTTCAGGTCTTTGCTTAAAGGAGGTAATACAGTCAGCTTTATTTCGGCATCCTTATCGCCCCTGAAAACACCATTTATCCGGGCTGCCGTAAGTTTACTGCCCGAAAACTTTTTATCATCAACATTGATCACCTTACTGCCTACCTGCAATCCTGCCTTTTCGGCCGGGCCACCGGCATAAACCTGCGTAATGATCAGGGTATCGCGCAGCAACTGGTACTCGATGCCTATGCCGTTAAAACCACCGTCTAAGCGTTCGTTGATAGATTGAGCCTGCTGTTGCGGTAAATAAAGCGAATGCGGATCGAGGTTTTGAAGCAGGTTATTAACCGAAACACCTTCAATACTATCGATATTAACACTATCAACATAGTTGCGGTCAACCAGCTGCAGCACTTTGGCAATTTTGCTATTGGAGGTAAAGGAAAGACCGAGGTTATGGGTCGCAAAATCCCTGTTAAGCAACAAGCCTATCATTATCCCCAAAAATAGCAGGATCATTGTCCGGAAAATTACACCCGCGGTCCTCTTCATAACTTATAACACAAAGTTAACAATTGCAGGGCCAATAATTTTTACCTGCACCCTTGCATTTGATGATTTTTACCGAATTTTGTTATAAATTATTTGAAAATAGGCTATGGAAACCACCACCGAAAGGGAATCGCACTATAAAAACCTCGAAAAACAGACCGTAAGGGAAATTTTAGAAAACATTAACAACGAGGATAAAACCGTTCCCCTGGCTGTTGAAAAGGCTTTACCGCAGATAGAAGCGCTGGCAACCATCACCGCCGAAAGGATGAAAAACGGTGGCAGACTATTTTATATTGGCGCCGGCACCAGCGGCAGGTTAGGTGTGGTTGACGCTTCGGAATGCCCGCCAACGTTCGGCGTTCCGTTTGATATGGTGGTTGGACTGATAGCCGGCGGCGATGGCGCTATCCGCAAGGCGGTTGAATTTGCCGAAGATGATGCTGTACAGGCATGGATAGATCTGCAGGAATTTAATATAAATGAGAAAGACGTGGTGGTTGGCATCGCGGCTTCGGGTACAACACCATATGTAATAGGCGGCTTAAAAACGGCCAATGAGCATAATATAGTTACGGGCTGCATTGTGTGTAACAGCGGCAGCCCGGTAGCAGCAACCGCACAATACCCGGTTGAAGTGGTAACAGGACCTGAGTTTTTAACAGGCTCAACCCGCATGAAAGCTGGTACCGCGCAAAAATTAGTTTTGAATATGCTGAGCACAAGCGTAATGATCCAGCTTGGCAAGGTTAAAGGCAACAGGATGGTTGATATGCAATTAAGCAATCATAAATTGGTGAACAGGGGCACACATATGGTAATGGACGCAACCGGGCTAAGCGAAGAAGATGCGGCCAGGTTACTTAAACAATACGGCAGCGTACGAAGCGCTGTTGATCATTATTTTAAAAAATAAACTGAATTTGAAAATGTGTTGATTTGAAAATTTGAAAATGCAAAGCAGCATTCGAGAAATTCCTCAATTCAATAAATTCAGGTTCAGACAAATTTGAAATTAACACAATGCACGATATTGAACCATATTACCGCTGGAGAGATGATTACGTAGCATCTGAAGATGAGTTTTCGCCTTTCTATGCTACCGAATACAGCGAGTTTGAATTTGACAAGCAGGTTTACAATTACCTGCTGCACCCCCAGTGGGATTCATTCGGCTCTAATACACTTTATCTTAAAGTACTTTTTGCCGATTATGATAAAGGCTACACCATTATTGAATTGATAGGTGAATGGAACGATGCCATTAATAACGACATCATGCTACTGAAGCGCGAGCTGCTCGACCTCATGATCGATAACGGCATTACGCATTTTATCCTGATAGGCGAAAACGTACTTAACTTTCACTCAAGCGATGATTGCTATTACGAGGAGTGGTTCCAGGATGTAGAGGATGGCTGGATAGCAGGCATCAACTTCCGCGAGCACGTGATTGAAGAGTTTAAAAACAGCAATATTGATTACTACATCAACTTTGGTGGCGAGCTCGATAACCTCGGCTGGCGAGCGTTGAAACCTGTACAGGTTTTCAAAAAGGTAGAAGAGCAGTTGATGAGGAGGTTGAATTAGGGTAGAGTCAAGAGGTCAAGAACCAAGAGACAAGAAAAAACAGATTCAGTACTTTGAGAATCAAGAGGCAATATGTTTCTTTTAGCTTTTCTGGTTCTTGACTCTTACGGTCTTGCTTCCGCCCTTCTTCCTGATTCTTGACTCTTGCTGTCTTGTTTCTTTCCAACTCTTTCTTCACTCTACATTCACTTTTTATTCATAAATTCGTGTAATATTTTAATAACAAAAAATGGAAATTAAAGATCCCGAATACGTTTATAAAAACGTAATACAATTAAATGAACAAGATGCATCGCGCAAATTCATAGCTAATGTATTTGTGTGGATGTTTGTTGCACTGGGGCTTTCGGCCTTGTGTGCGTTCATATTTTCAGGTAACCAGGCATTATATGAAATGCTTAGGGACCCTGCCACCGGCGGCAATACAGGTTTAGGCACCATTGTAATGTTTGCACCGCTTGCGTTCGTACTGATAATATCGTTTGGCTTTAACCGCTTATCATATGGTGTTGCAGCATTGCTGTTCATCGCATTTTCAGCAGTTATGGGTATCAGCCTAAGTTATATACTACGTGTATTTACAGAAAGCTCAGTGCTTGGCGTATTTATTACAACTTCTGTTGTTTTTGGTATAATGGCAGTGGCAGGATATACAACCAATACCGATCTTACTAAGTTTGGATCGATCATGATGATGGGGCTTATTGGTATTATCGTAGCATCGTTGTTTAACATGTTTATGCATAGTTCTCAGTTAGAATACATCATCAGCTATGTTGGCATAGCAGTATTTGTTGGATTAACCGCTTATGATGTTCAGAAACTGAAACGCATAGGAGCCGGTCTTGAATATGGAACGTCGTCAACAAGTAAAATGGCCCTTTTAGGCGGTTTAACCCTGTATCTTGATTTTATCAATCTTTTCCTGATGATCCTCCGTTTATTCGGCAGAAGAAGATAATTTCAAAAAGAAGCTCAATCAAAAAGCTGCCTCCACAAGAGGCGGCTTTTTTTGTTTAACAATGTGGCTTAACGATGAGATTAGGGCTGTGTTATACACTTGCAAATGACAACTTTATTGCGCAACTTTGCGGTGCTTATGGAGAAAGACGGAGGGATTAGACCCTGCGATGTCTTAGCAACCTGTGCTTCACAAGGTGCTACATTCTACTCAGCAGCCAAACGGCACTGGGACAGATAAGCGAAAGTCATGATAACACCCGACTTTTCGAGATAAGCCATCTTTTAGTTTGCAGTTTTAAGTTAGCAATTTGCAGTCTTTGGTTTTTTATTTAAACCACAGCGATAAATGCACATTGTTTAACTGTCGCCGCAAACTGATAGCTGCAAATTGCAACACTGGCAACGGCCAACTGGAAAAAATGGACATTAGAAAAGAATTACAGAAACGCATCCTGGTGATTGATGGAGCGATGGGTACCATGATACAGCGGTACCAGCTTACCGAGAAGGATTTTCGTGGCGAGCGTTTTCGCGATCATCATAGCGACCTACAGGGTAATAATGACCTGCTCAATATTACACGCCCTGACATTATTAAAGCTATCCATGCCGAATACCTGGAGGCCGGTGCCGATATCATTGAAACCAACACGTTTAGTACGCAGATAATTTCCCTTGCCGATTATCACCTGGAAGAACTGGCCTATGAACTAAGCTACGAAGGTGCGCGCATTGCCCGCGAAGTAGCCGACGAATATACCCTTCGTAACCCTGCAAAACCGCGCTTTGTTGCCGGTGCCGTAGGGCCAACAAACCGTACAGCTTCTCTCTCGCCCGATGTTAATGACCCCGGATACCGTGCCGTTACGTTTGATGATCTGGCTGAGGCCTACTATGACCAGGTGCGTGGCTTGGTTGACGGCGGTTCACATTTATTATTGGTTGAAACCATTTTCGATACACTGAATGCCAAGGCTGCCCTTTTCGCCATAAAACGTTATGAGCTGGAATGTAAAGCAGCCGGTAAGGATTTCCCTGCTTTCCGCGATAGCGGCGGCATCATGATCTCGGGTACCATTACCGATGCTTCGGGTCGCACCCTTTCGGGCCAAACGGTTGAGGCTTTCTGGAACTCTATAAGCCACGCCAACCTGCTTTCGGTAGGTTTAAACTGTGCTTTGGGTGCCCGGGAAATGCGTCCGCACCTTGCCGAGCTTTCTGAAAAAGCAGGTGTATTCATCTCAGCCTATCCAAATGCCGGTCTGCCTAACGAGTTTGGTCAGTATGACGAAACCCCGCATGAAACCGCTCACCAGGTTGATGATTTTATCAAAGCCGGATTGGTTAACATTGTTGGTGGTTGTTGTGGCACCACGCCTGAGCACATTAAATGTATTGCTGATAAAGCTGCCAAATACCCGCCCCGCCCCATTCCGGAAATTGAACCGGACATGCGCCTGAGCGGCCTGGAATCGGTTACCATAAAACCTGAAAGTATTTTTGTGAACGTGGGTGAGCGTACCAATATCACCGGTTCGCCAAAGTTCTCTAAACTTATCCTTGCCGAAGATTATGAGGCAGCCTTATCTGTTGCCTTGCAGCAGGTAGAAGGCGGCGCACAGGTCATCGATATTAACATGGATGAGGGTATGATCGATTCGGAAGCGGTGATGGTGAAATTCCTGAACCTGGTTGCTTCCGAGCCCGATATTGCCAAATTGCCTATCATGATCGACTCCTCAAAATGGACGGTGATCGAAGCCGGTTTGAAATGTGTGCAGGGTAAAGGCATCGTGAACTCTATTTCCCTTAAAGAGGGCGAAGAAAAATTCAGGGAACACGCAAGCAAGATCCTGAGTTATGGCGCTGCTACCGTAGTAATGGCCTTTGACGAAACAGGTCAGGCCGATTCGTTAGAACGCCGCATCGAGATCTGTAAACGATCATACGATATTTTGGTGAATGAAGTAGGCTTCCCGCCGCAGGATATCATTTTTGACCCCAACATCCTAACCGTTGCTACCGGTTTGGAAGAACATAACAACTACGCGGTTGATTTTATTGAAGCCACCCGCTGGATCAAACAAAACCTTCCCCATGCTAAAGTAAGCGGCGGGGTGAGTAATATTTCCTTCTCGTTCAGGGGTAATAATACCGTGCGCGAGGCTATGCACTCGGCTTTCCTATATCATGCCATTAAAGCGGGTATGGATATGGGTATCGTAAACGCCGGGATGCTGGAAGTTTACGAACAAATTCCTAAAAACCTATTGGAATTGGTTGAGGATGTACTGCTTAACCGCCGCCAGGATGCCACAGAACGCCTGGTTGAGTTTGCTGATACCATCAAAAGTAAAGGAAAAGAGATAGTACGCGACGAAGAATGGCGCAAAGGTACCGTTCAGGAGCGCCTCTCCCACTCGCTGGTAAAAGGCATTGTTGAATATCTTGATGACGATGTGGAAGAAGCCCGCCAGGCATATAGCAAGCCATTGGAAGTAATTGAAGGCCCGCTGATGGATGGCATGAACATAGTGGGAGATTTATTCGGCGCCGGTAAAATGTTCTTACCACAGGTGGTAAAATCAGCCCGTGTAATGAAAAAGGCCGTAGCCTACTTATTACCCTTCATCGAAGAAGAAAAAAAGAACAATGCCAATGCAGATCAGCGCGCCAATGCCGGTAAGGTCCTAATGGCTACGGTAAAAGGCGATGTGCATGACATCGGCAAAAATATAGTTGGCGTGGTACTGGCTTGTAATAACTTCGAGGTAATTGACCTCGGCGTGATGGTGCCTGCACAACGCATTATTGAAGAAGCTAAAAAGCAAAATGTTGATATCATAGGCCTGAGTGGTTTAATTACCCCATCGCTTGATGAGATGGTACATTTTGCCAAAGAGATGGAACGCGAAGGGTTTACAATTCCGCTCATTGTTGGCGGTGCTACTACTTCACGCATTCATGCTGCTGTAAAAATTGCTCCGCAATACTCTGGCGCTGCTATTCATGTGCTGGATGCATCGCGCAGTGTTACCGTGTGCAGTAGCCTCATGAGCAAGGATAACCGGGATGCCTATATCCAGGGTATTAAGGACGAATACGCCAAAGCCCGTGAGGCGCATGCCAACAAAAAATCTGACAAGCGCTTCGTCACTATCGACGAAGCCCGTGCAGGCAAATTCCAGATCAGCCTGGATGGCGATGTGGCCCCGAAACCAGCATTCACCGGTACCAAAGTATTTGAAGCATATCCGCTGGAAGAATTGTTGCCTTACATCGACTGGACGCCATTTTTCCATACCTGGGAACTCCGCGGCAGTTACCCTAAAATTTTTGATGATAAGTTTGTAGGCATTGAAGCCAAAAAACTATTTGATGATGCCCAGGTACTCATGAAACGCATTGTTGATGACAAACTGTTAACCGCCAGCGGCGTTATCGGTTTTTGGCCGGCAAACAGCGTGGGCGATGATATTGAGCTGTATACTGATGAAACCCGTACGGAGGTGCTAACCCGCATCCACACCCTACGTCAGCAGGCCGAAAAGGTGAAGAACGATCCGTATTATGCCCTGTCGGATTTTATCGCACCAAAAGAAAGCGGCGTACCTGATTACTTTGGCGGCTTTGCCGTAACCACAGGTTTAGGTTGCGACGAGTTGGTAGCCGAATTTGAGGCTGATCATGACGACTATAACAGCATCATGGCCAAAGCACTTGCCGATCGCCTTGCTGAAGCCTTCGCCGAAAAAATGCACGAACTGGTACGTAAAGAGCACTGGGGCTATGCCAAAGGCGAACAGCTAAGCAACGTCGACCTGATCAAGGAAGAATACCAGGGTATCCGTCCGGCACCGGGTTATCCCGCCTGTCCGGACCATACCGAAAAAACAACGTTGTTTGAGTTGCTAAAAGCCGAAGACAACGCGCACATGCACCTTACCGAAAGCCTGGCCATGATGCCGGCCGCATCGGTAAGTGGTTTCTACTTCGCACACCCACAAGCAAGATATTTCGGTTTAGGAAAGATCAGCAAGGATCAGGTGGAGGATTATGCCGTGAGGAAACAAATGCCATTGGAAGATGTAGAAAGATGGCTGGGGCCGAATATTAATTATTAGCCCCCCCGGCCCCCTAAAGGGGATGAAGAATAAAAAAAATTCGCCGCCGCTCGGCTCCAGCCGAGTGGCAACTATTAAGCGGCCTCCGGCCGCCGAAATCGGAGTAGCAGGCCAGAGGCCTTGGGATAATTGCCACTCGGCTGGAGCCGAGCGGCGGCGTGAATTACGGAACGTGTGATTTCTTTCTCAAGAGAGGAATTAAAACGTATTATAATTATAAAACTTAAATAAAAATTCCCCCTTTAGGGGGTTAGGGGGCAAATGAAAATACCTGAACATATAGCAAACGCCAACGGCAAAACACTTTTTTCTTTTGAACTGATCCCGCCTTTAAAGGGGCAGAGCATCCAGGGCATTTATAATGCTATCGATCCATTGATGGAGTTTAAACCTCCGTTTATTGATGTCACTACCCTGCGCGAGGATTTTATTTACAAGCAGCACCCAAGTGGTCTGCTCGAAAAGCTATCGTATCGCAAACGTCCTGGTACTATTGCTATTTGTGCAGCTATCATGAACAAGTATAAAGTTGATACTGTTCCTCACTTGCTTTGCGGCGGTTTTACTAAAGATGAAACTGAAAATGCCCTTATTGAACTTGAGTTTTTAGGTATTGAAAACGTACTGGCTTTACGCGGTGACGCCCGTCTCGGCGATTCGTCATTTGTACCTACGCCTAACGGCCATTGTTATGCTACCGAGTTGCTACAACAGGTAGTAAACCTCAACAACGGTATTTACCTGCATGAAGATCACGGCAATACGGCCAAAACAAACTTCTGCATTGGTGTGGCCGGTTATCCCGAAAAGCATTTTGAAGCCCCGAACCTTAAAACCGACTTTAAATACCTAAAGCAAAAGGTAGAGATGGGTGCCCAGTTCATTGTAACCCAAATGTTTTTCGATATTGACAGATACAAAGAGTTTGTGAACGGCTGCCGGGCCAATGGCATCAATGTGCCTATTATTCCGGGATTGAAACCGATCACATCGTCAAAGCAGCTGGTAACATTGTCAAAAACTTTCCATATCGATATCCCGGAAGATCTGAGTGATGCCATTCATGCCTGTGAAAACGAAAAAGCGGTAAAAGAGGTAGGTATTGAATGGATGATCAACCAGTGCAAAGAACTGATTGCCTTTGGCGCTCCTGTACTGCACTTCTATACCATGAGCAATGCCGGGCCAACTAAACGGATTGCTGAGGCGATATTTTAGTCAATAAGAAATAAAAATGTCATTGCGAGTAACCATCAGGGAAATCCTGAAAAAAAATGTAATGACGTGTAAAAAAAAACACTATTGATAATCAATAACTTACAATCACGTCATTATAAGCGATAGCGTGGCAATCTCGTAGCTATGCTCAGCGACTTTGCATATCGCACAGGCATAACGACGAGATTGCCACGTCGCTCCTGCGCTTTTACCCCTTCCGCTCCTCGCAATGACATGATTTTTAAGACTTAAACCGTTGGCCCTGTTGTGATTGATAAATTAAAATATTTACTTTTAGTTATCAATCCAACACCTGCCTATGGATACCTTTAGTCACATCAAGGCTGTTATCAGCATTACATTGGGCCTTAGCATTACACATTTGCTTAAAGGAGCGGCCAAACAGATCCAGCATCCCGGTCGGGATAAACCTTATTGGGTGCATAACCTGTGGACACTTTATGTGTTTATCTTACTACTGCATTTTTGGTGGTGGGAGATCAGTCTGCATGAAATAAGGCACTGGCTTTTTGCCGAGTACTTTTTTATCATCATCTACATTGTAACCTATTACAGCGTTTGCGCCCTGTTGTACCCCGACGATCTGAAGGATTATCAAGGCTACAAAGATTATTTCTACTCCCGTCGTAAATGGATATTTGGTATTTTGGGGACGAGCTACCTGCTTGATATTATTGATACCGAGATAAAGGGGCCAACTTATGTGCACCATTACAATATCGAGTACCCTATCCGTAATGTCAGTCACTTCATATTATGCATGATAGCCATCAAGGTAGAGAACCAGAAGTTTCATGCGGCTTTGGTGATCCTGTTTATCCTGTACGAGGCTTCGTACATCCTAAGATTATTTTAACGGTTTAAATAAGAGGGCGCCGACATGCAACGGCACCCTCATCCCCATTCACATGCAGGTTACTTGCAAAAGATAACCTGGTTCGTTTTTGCCCAGTCATTACTTTCGCCGGTGGTTAATTTGCGATAGGTTGTCAGGGTTAGGCTATACGCACATGAGGGCCATGCGCTGAAAGGAGGAGTTAAAACAAATGGAGCCGGTGCGGCCAGATCAAACTTTTTAGCGTCGCCACGCGGAGTTGTTCCGCTTGGTAAGCCGCTTACTGTGCCGGTAGCGTTTGACCATACCCCCA
>NZ_DASVOB010000643.1:0-1684 GCF_036383575.1 Mucilaginibacter sp. | reverse complement strand
GTACATTGAATACTATTTTATCACCAATTTTAAGGTTCCCGCGTTTGGACAGGTTTTCTTCAACGGATACCGGGATCTCTTTTGAAGGATCAGCCTTGCCTATCCATTTGCCATCCAGTAGTTTTTCTGACGCTGTTAATGAGTCCCTGAAGGTTACCCGGTATTCCCAGGCGAAAACACCATGCTGTATTTTGATCGTGCTGTCCTTAGTAAGATCGGCGGCGGTTTTACCGTTAATTTGCTCAATGCGCATGGTAACAATAGGCACCTGCTGCAATACCGGAAGCCCCTGTTGCTTTGTTAATTGTACAACACCTTTTTTCTGACTGCTCTGGATATCAAACAATATCATATTTGATTGATTGCCGCTGGATGAAAGATTTACCTGCTGCACTAACAACGTTTGCACAAAATAAAGTGTGCAGATAAACATGGTACTTAATCCAATGGATACAATGAGGATAATAGTTTGATTATTGGGCCGATATAAATTGGCAAAGCCCTGTCGCCATAAATAACTCCATGAGCCTTTAATAATGGTTTTAGTGATCCGCATCAGTAACCACGCCGTTGCGGTAAGGATCATGAAAGCAATGAGGATGCCCAGCGTGAACAGGATACTGCCAATCACACTATCTAATTGCAAATAAGTAAAGGCTATCACAAAGATCAGGATCAGCAAATACACCAGCCAGCGTAAAGGATCGCGCCTGTTGCCGGTTTCATCAAAGGAAATGCGGAGCGTGTTGAGCGGCGAAATGTTTCTTACAGATATTAATGGCAGCAAAGCAAACAGGATAGATATGATAACACCCAGCAAAATACCCTGGCCTATAGCCATCCATGATATTTGTACGGAGATGGCAAACGGTAAAAAGTCTTTAAATACCAGAGGCAATAAATGCTGAACAGCCGTACCCAGTATAGCCCCGGTAACTGAACCAATGATCCCGATCCCCACAATTTGGATGAGGTATATCAAAAACGCTTCGGATGATTTAACGCCCAGGCAGCGCATTATGGCTATTGATGCTATTTTTTCCTTTACGTAAATATGAATGGCACTGGCTACACCAACGCAACCCAGCAGTAAGGCAACAAAGGCTACCAATGATAAAAAGCGGCTCAGATCGCCAAATGCACGACCTGTGTTATCTTTTTTTGTTTCGATAGTTTCAAAGCGCATCCCGGCTTTGTCAAGCATCGGGTCGATCTTTTTGCTGAGTTTATCTACATTAACTGACGAATTGAACTTGTAATAAAAACTGTAATTAACCCGGCTGCCAATTTTTATCAGCCCGGTTTGCTCCAAATACTGCATGGGGATATAAACCACCGGGGCTATGCTTGCCATAACACCGCTTTGCCCGGGTGCCTTGTTTAGGGTCCCCGCGATCAGGAAATTGAGGTTGCCCACTTTTACGGAGTCGCCAACTTTGGCGTTGAATTGCAGCATCAGGGTTTTATCAACCAACGCCATTTTACCTTGTTTAAAGTTAAGCCCGGCAGCCTCGGGAGTGGTTTCTAAAGTGCCATAGTAGGGGAAACCTCCCTGCAACGCCCTGATCTGCACCAGTCTTGTGCCCTTGGTGCGCGGAAAATACAGCATGGATGCAAAACTCCGTTCCTGCGAGCGCTTGTCGCCCAAAGAATCGAGCAGGTGCTTTAATTTATCATCGACTGG
>NZ_DASVOB010000642.1:0-3861 GCF_036383575.1 Mucilaginibacter sp. | reverse complement strand
ATTATGCATTGCCCACCAGGCCAGCGGAGCAGCTATTACAAACGCAATAAGCAACAGTATACTAAACTCTTTACCAAACAACCATAAGATACTGCTAATATTGGCACCCAATACCTTGCGTACCCCGATCTCTTTGGTTTTACGTACGGCCATAAACGATACCAGGCCATATAAACCAAGGCAGCCAATTATAATAGCGATACCGGCAAATGCTTCAACCAGCGTTAGCAGGATATTATCCATTTCGTAAAAACGGGTAATGGTATCATCCAGAAACTGGTATGAATATAATTCTTCAGGGAAGGTTTCATTCCAGATCTTATCAATGCCGGCTAAAGTAGCTTTAGCATTACGCATATCAATTTTTATGGCAACGGTAGAAAATGACTGGTAATTAGGCATCACACATAGCGGTGAAATTTCGCTATGAAAGGAGTAATTGTAAAAATCCTTCATTACACCAACGATGGTTCCTTTATAGTCCCGGCCATTAATGGCCATCTGCTTTCCAATTACATCCTGCGGTTTAAGGCGTAATTTCTTAACGAACGTTTCATTCACCAAAAGTTCCTTGGTTGAATCGCCTTTGAAGAAATTCCGACCCGCAATCAGTTTAATCCCAAAGGTAGAGATGTAATTTTCATCTGCTTGTTTGGTATTGATGCTCCAATGTTCATCTTCGGCACGGTTATCATATTGAATACCGGTATTACTATTTGAACGGGATGCAGGGGCATTATAACAGTAAGTTACATTTTCAACACCCTTAATTTCGCTGATACGGTTACGCATCGTGCTCATTTTTATCTTGTCGTTTTGAGGGAGCGGCACCAGTACCACGGCTTTCTTATTAAAGCCAAGATCTGCATTTTGCGAATAATGCAATTGCGAAACCACAATGATGGTACCGATGATCAGCACCTGCGAAATGGTAAATTGGGTAACTACCAGTACCCTTCGCAACGAAAACCCACCAACATCTTTTTGCGACAGCTTACTTTTGAGCGCCTTGATGGGTTGGAACCTTGCCAGCACCAAGCCCGGATATGAACCTGATAAAAATACCACTACAATGGTGATTACAACAATAAACGCGCTTAGCTCAGCCCAGTTAAACACCATTTTTGCATGAAATAAGTTATTCAATGCAGGCAAAGCAATTTCTGATAAACCTATGGCCACTCCAACTGCTATGACACTGATAATAGCAGTTTCAGCAATAAATTGCCAGAATAACTGAAAAGGCAAACTACCAAGCACTTTACGGATCCCAACTTCTTTTGAGCGGTTAAGGGCTTGTGCCGTGGCCAGATTTATAAAATTCACTGAGGCGGTAATGATCAGGAATATCCCAATGAAGAACAGCGCCCACAAATAGCTTTTATCAGCATAACCGCCAAGCTCACGGTCAAAGTGCATTTCGGAGATAGGCTGTAATTTAAAGCGCCATACCTGCAAATCACGACCGGTATAGTTTTTCTTAACTAATTGCAGCATGGCTGTTTCAACCTGCGCTTTGGTTACGCCTGGCCTTAACCGGGTAAAGCCCTGACTACCACTGTAAACACCTCCCCAGTTATTTTCACGGTCTTTGCCTGCGTATGCCTCCATACTTGCGTACGAAATAAAGATCTGTTGCTTTTGATCGGTATTGTTTGGCAAATCCTGTAGCACACCAGTTATGGTAACATTGATGTTGTTATCCAATTTAAAAACCTTACCAATCGGGTTATCATTACCGAAGTATTTATGGGCCATCTTCTCGGTAACCAAAGCTTCGTTTGGGTTCGCGAGGATAGTTTTCTTATCCCCTTTAAGCAACGGAAAGTTCAGGATATTGAAATAATCAGGTTCAACAAAGGCTACACCATCATCCTCACCAAACTTTTTAACGTCATTTCCCTTAGTAATAGTGATCAGCGTTTTGTTAAAGCTGATATACCTTGCCGTTTTCTCACTAAAAGCGAGGTCATTGCGATACCCTTTGGCCATAGGCTGCGGAATAGCCCCTACGCGGTCTACCTCCTGGTCGTGAAACTCGGTATAAAAGCGGTAGATCCTGTCTTTATCTTTATGAAATGTATCAAAGCTCAGGTGATAGCTGATCAGCGTAAAAATCAATACGCCGCAGGCTATCCCCAAAGCCAAACCAATAACACTGATGGTTGCATAAGCCTTATTGCGAACCAAATTTCGCCAGGCAATTTTTATATAGTTTTTGATCATATCTATTTTATTTCATTATGTCATTGGGTCATTAAGTCATTTTTGCCCGCGTTCAATGACTTAATGACGCGAAGCAAATGACCTAATGAAATTTATTCGGAACGCAAACTCTTCACCGGATTTGTCAGCGCCGCTTTTATAGCCTGGAAACTTATGGTAACCAGGGTGATAATTATTGCTGCAACTGCCGAAAGCACAAATACTCCCGGGCCTATAGTTATCCTGTAATCATATTTTTGCAGCCAGTCCTTCAAAAAGTAAAAAGCTACTGGTGTTGCTATAACACAACTTAACATGACCAGTAAAATAAACTCTTTTGATAGCAGCAGCCATACCTGAGCTATTGATGCACCCAATACTTTGCGGATGCCGATCTCTTTGGTACGTTGCTCGGCTACGTAAGCGGCTAACCCAAACAAACCAAGGCATGATATAAAAATAGCCAATCCCGCAAAAACACCGGCCAGTTTACCAACCAATGCTTCTAGGCTAAACTTGCGGTTGTATTCTTCATCAACAAACTGGTAGATATAAGGATACGCCGGGTTATAGGTATCGAAGATCTTCCCTATCTTTTTAATTGCATCCTGCATATTTACGTTAGCTGCCAGCCGGTACATGATATTGTTCCCACCGCGACCGTGATTAAATACTGCAGGCTGCACAGGCGTAAAAGGCGATTCCATTAAAGCATCTTTAACCACGCCTATGATACGCACTGGCTTATTGCCGCCCCCATAACTAATTAATTGATTTATTGGATTTTTAAGCCCCATCCTTCTTACAGCCGCTTCATTTAGTATCACATTCAAAGTATCCGAAACCCAATCGCTTGAAAAATCACGACCTTCTTTCAAAGTCATGCCTAATGTTTTAAAATAATTAGGAGATACCGAGATAGAGCCAACATTTATACCCGTTTCTCCTCCAGCTTTTCCCGGCCAGTTATCGATACCTGTATGGCTATAAATATTGGTAATTGGGCTCGATGCTGAGGCAACACTCTCTACCATACCGCTTGCCAGCAAATCATTTTTAAGGGCGCTGTAATTTTTTTCAAGATCGCCGCTCATGTCCGTCATCATCAAACGGGTTGAACTATAGCCGGTTGACCTGTTTTTGGCGTATTGAATTTGCTGATAAACAATAATTGTACTTATAATTAAAGCTACTGAACAGCTAAACTGCACTACCACCAAAACCTTGCGGGGCAATGATGCTGCTTTACCTGTCTTTATAGTCCCCTTTAAAACCTGTACGGGATTAAATGACGATAAGTAAAACGCAGGGCGACTTCCTGCCAATAAACCGGTAAGTAGCACATAGGCTATCATCATAGCCCAAAACAAAATATTAGTATAGGGTATACTAATGGCACTGCCTACAATAGCATTAAACGATGGAACAGCCAGCTGCACCATCACTATCGACAGTAAAAATGAAATAAAAGTGATCATTACCGATTCGGCCAGGAACTGGGCTATCAGGTCGCTGCGTTGTGAGCCTATTGCTTTACGCACCCCTACCTCGCGGGCCCGCTTCTCAGACCGGGCGGTTGAAAGGTTCATAAAGTTGATACAAGCTATCAGCAACACCAAAATACCTATTACACTAAACATGCGTACGTAATCAATA
>NZ_DASVOB010000641.1:0-3029 GCF_036383575.1 Mucilaginibacter sp. | reverse complement strand
TAAAGTTACCTTTTTGCCCCCACTGAATATTATGCTGCAATTGGTTGATCAGTGGATTGGAAGTGGAGAACATCCCGGTTTGGGCCATATCAGAATAAACAGCATAGGCAGCTACATTTGTGGAATCCAAAGTACCATTATATCCCTCCACCTTCAGGTACCTGAAGCCCTGGAAAGTAAAATGTGGCTCAAAAGTTTCAATACTGTCCCCCTTAAAAATATAAGTATTTTCCTGCTTGGCAGTACGCAGGTTTTTAGTGTAGAAGTTGCCTTTCTGATCCAAAACTTCGGCGTGGAATAACCTTACGGTATCCCCTGCTTTCGCTTTTAATTTAAATTGCACCCAGCCAACCAGGTTCTGCCCAAAGTCAACCACGTGCTCGCCGGCTGGGGTGGTAAATACGTTAAGCGGTTTAAACATTTCATGCTTGCGCACCGGCGGGCCGAAAGTAGCTACGAGATTGTCTTTAACCGTATCTATTGTTCGTACCGAATCCCAGTTGAGATCTTTATAAGCAATGGTAGCCCAGCCTTTCTTTTCCTTGCGGGCGTCATAAACCTCGCCATCAAAAAATGATGATGAGCGAATTGGTCCATAAGCTACCTTCCATGTTTTATCGGAATTGATAAGTAGCCGTTTACCATTGGTATATACTATCTCTAACTGGAAAAGCAAACCAAGCTTAGTGCCGTATACATTTTTTCGGCGATTATAAGTATAGCCACGGTACCAGCCATCACCAAGGGTTACCCCAATGGCATTATCTCCCTTCAATAAATCGGCGGTTACATCGTAAACCTGGTATTGCAGGCGCTTATTATAGCTCGTCCATCCGGGAGCAAAGTAATCGCTGCTGATCCTTTTGCCATTAAATTGTGCTTCATATAACCCATGAGCAGTAATATACAAATGCGCGGCGCGAACTTTATGATCAAGCTTAAATGTTTTCCTGAACATGGGGCTCGGGCCGCCGGTGGTATCCGACAGGTAATTATCTTCAATCCATTTGGCACTCCAGTCGGCGGATTTAAGCAGGCCCATTTTCCAGGAGTTAACCATACTCCATGGGGTTACCTGCTGCCTGTTGTTCCAGATACGCACCTGCCAGTACACTTTCTGACGTGAAGCAAGCGCAGCACCGCCATAATAAACATGCAGCGATTCGCCGGAGGCAACTTTACCTGATGTCCAGAGCAGCTCTTTACCTTTTAATAATGATACAGCATTGCTGCCCACCCTTACTTCATAGGCAACCTGTTGAATGTTACGGTCGCGGGTTATCAGTTTCCAGCCAAGACGAGGCTTAGCTTCATCAACAGAAATGGGATTAATTTTATATTCACATATCAGGTTATCAACCCGGAACGGAGGGGGAACGGGCGGCGCTTTTTGCGCATGTACAATTACCGGCAGATAAGAAAAAAGCAATATAATGATGCGTGTGCATACCTTTTTACACATACCTTTTTGGGGTTTAATAGTTCATGCTATTAAATATACTTTAACAGCGATATTGTTTTGATATGCACCTGTAATTTTTATTGAGCAGGCCGAAAAAATGATGCGTTCATTGCAATATACAGGTATAAACGTAATATGGCCCGGTAAAAGTTTCAACCGGGCCATGTAACATTATTAATGTTCGAGGTTACCCTCATCAAGAGGATATTGGAAAAGTAAACGGATATTGCTGTAGGCAGCTGAATTAATTTGCCATGAACTGTTTTTGTAAGCCCGCTCACGTACAGCATGGGCTTTCATAACGTCAACAGCCTTGCCTGTACGCAACAAATCAAACCAACGGTGATTTTCAAAAGCAAGCTCAACCTGGCGCTCGTGTGCTATTGCCGAACGAAACGCATCTTGCGAAGCTACATTCAAATCAGGATTATCATTCCCCATTGATTTAGGTTCAAGACCTGCACGTTCCCGTACCAGGTTCAGGTATTTGAAAGCATCACCGCCGCCTGCAAAGCCCTGCTCGTTCAGGCATTCGGCAAGCATGAGGTAAACATCAGCATAACGGTAAACCGGGAAATTATTACCGGTAATGCCTTTAACTGCCCCAATACTTTGATACTTTTTAATAAATGGCAAATCGATACCGTATTCATCCGATGTAAAATCGGTTAACGAAGCATCCCTCCTTTTGTCGCCCTCTTCATAAGCATTTACCAGATCTTGTGTAGGAATGTTCCAGCCATTTTGAGCCCCGTTCGCTATTTCATAACCTGTGATATCTGTATCATAATAATCCCAGGGAATAAATGTATCTACAAAATCGCTGCCCAAACCATTAGGCCCCTCAATATACTGGATCTCAAAAATAGACTCAGGGCCGTTTTCTTTATGAATATCAAAGTTATCAGCATAATCTGCATTCAGGCTGTAGGCACCTGATGCAATTACTGCGCGAAGCAGTGGTATAGCCAAATCAAATTTCTTTTGGGTCATGTAAACTTCGGCCAGCATAGTTTCGGCTGTACCTTTGGTTACGCGACCTTTATCGGTATCAGCTTTATACTTAACCGGCAATTTGTCAATAGCAGTTTGCGCATCAGCTATTATCTGCGTGTAGACTTTAGCCACCGGACTTTTAGTGGCAACTTTAAAAGCGTCAGCCACAGATTGTGCTTCTGTAAGTACCAGGGGCGCATCACCAAACATGCGCACGATATTAAAATAATTAAAAGCCCGTAAAAATGATGCCTGACCGGCGATAGTATCTGCAACTCCGGCATCAAGTTTAGCCGCGGGCAAACGCTCAAGAATAACATTACACCGGCCAATACTTGTATAGCAAGCGTTAAAGAAAGACTCTACAATGCCATTGTTATTCAACTCCCGGAATTCATCTATTTCTTCGTTACCTGTTCCGGAGCGGTCATAAGGGTCATACTCATACGATGTGTTATCAGAGCGCATTTCGGCCATAGCCCAAAATGAGCCATTGTACAATCCCTGAAGCGGGGCATATGCACCATTGGTAGCCTGAATAAACTGGGCTTTGGTTTTAAAAAAGGTGATA
>NZ_DASVOB010000640.1:0-22952 GCF_036383575.1 Mucilaginibacter sp. | reverse complement strand
GGCAGCGGCTATTAAGGGTAAAATTGCAGCTATTTGTATTTTACGCTGACGGGCCCCGTAAAAGTCGGCATCAGCTTTAGCCAACTGGATAAAGCTGTAAGCATCCTTGATGTTGCCCTGCTTGTATAGCAGTTCGGCCAGCGTATAAAGTGCAACCGTTTCGCGGGTTGATGACTTGATATCAGCTATCGCAGCCCTGATCATCAAATTAAGGCCTTCCTCATGTTCATTATCTTCAAGGCATATCGCACCTAATGAGCATGATACCATTGCACGCAGGTGCATAGTAATTGGCATGTCCTTTTCCAGTAATTTTCTGAACCTTAGCCGCCCCCCTTTATAATCCTTTTTCTGGTAATCCTGTAAACCAAGCAAATAAGTATGCATTATATGGTCATTGCCACAAAATACGACAGCCGAATCAATATATTTATTACCGGCTTTAACATAATCCGGACTGAAATACTTGTCGTTACTGTAATTTGCCAGATCATAATTGCACCTGCCTAAAAAAAAATAATACTCAACCTTATCGGCATCGCTCAACGCCTTCACATCTACTTTATGCAGATAGTCAAAAGTTTCATTAAACATACCCGACGAAAGGAGGATAAAAGCCATCTTAACATAGCTATAATATTCCTTCCGTTTATTTCCTGTTTCCTTGCTCAGCAATATCATTTTATCGACATATACATAAGCCGAGTCAAACTGGTACGATTTGTATTCGGTATAAAGCTTATCCCAGGTATCAAAACGGGCATCATAATCGGTTTTCGAAAGTTTCGCCTGGAAGGCTTTTAATTTTTGGATCCTGACCTCTTTGCTACCGTTATATATATTTTTCTTTGCTATCTCATTTTTTAATTCTTCGAGTAAAGTGTTGGTATCAGTTGATGCGAGGGCCGAAAAATTAATTAATGTAAAAAGCAGACAGAAGATGTATTTCATTTTTGTTGTAAAGGTTTTTAATAATAATGCACATCGCTAATAAGATATTTAATCAAACACAGTTTTGGCAGATCAAACTCTCAATAAGTTAATTAAAACGGCAACTAAAAAGGCTATCAATTGGGATAATTGCATGCTTACCCCCGGTTTATCTTCTCAAATATATGGATTTGAAGCAATGCTAATGCGTTTTAGTTTTGTTTTTTATCGCTATAAATAGGTTATCGGAACCTTTAAAGATCTGCCAACTTGTGGTTTCAAAACACCAACTTTTCCGTTTTGTATTGATTCTTTTACATTCACAAAGGGCACAAAATGCCCCTTTTATATCATTTGCGACCAACAACAGCCGATTTATTAAAATAAACTTTGGTTTTAACACGAAAACATCCTTTATTTAAAAAAAATCAAACGAAATTTGTATACGATGGTTATCTATCGTCTTTAATCTCAATTTATAAATGGTCAAATTATTTGTAGGCGGCTTTCCTCTGGAAATGACAGAGCTGGAACTTGTTAAAATGATAGGTCCGCATGGCGATGTGGAAACGATTAAAATTGTACGCGATAAAAAAACAAGAATATGCAAGGGATATGCTTTTCTTGAAATGAAGGATCGCATCGGGGCTGAGAATGCAGTGATCGCTTTAGATGGTACCCCTATTGCCGATCGCGTATTAAGCGTAAAAATAAACGACGACTTTGTTAAGAAAACCCCGCCGCCACGCAAGTCATTTGGTTACGGAAACAATAATAACCGGAATAACAGTGGTAACAGGCCTAACGATACCCGAAGCTATAACAGTCAAAGCAATTACCGGAGCAATAATGAGCAATCGCCGGCAGGTGATAGGCCGCGTCGCCCCAGAAAAACTATGTAATAAGAAGTTCCCGATAAGTCACAAATAAAAAATCCCGGCTAATGATATTAGCCGGGATTTTTTTTGTTATTACAAATACTTAAACACCAAGGTCCTGCATAATTGAGGCGATCTTAGCATCAAGTTGTTTATCTGTATCTGCATAAGCTTCCTTACTGTCAAGCTTGCCGTTTACACTGCAATAGAACTTGATTTTAGGCTCTGTACCTGAAGGACGCGCCGAAATGATACTTCCATCTTCGGTAATGAACTGTAAAACATCAGAAGCCGGCAATTCTATTGGCTTGCTTGTATTGGTAGCCAAATCAGTTTCTACGCGTTTTTCATAATCTTTAAGCGTACTTACTTTTGAGCCGCCTAAAGTAGCCGGAGGGTTGGTACGGAATTTCTCCATCATTTCCTTGATCTCTTCGGCACCGGTTTTACCTTTTTTGGTCAGGGAGATCAGCTTCTCCTTGTAAAAACCATATTGTAGATAAGTATCAATCAATGCTTCAAACAGGCTGCTGCCTTTGTCTTTGTAATAAGCGGTCATTTCGGCAATGAACGCGCTTGAAACTACAGCATCTTTGTCCCTTACCAGTTCGCCTATCAGGTAACCGTAGCTTTCTTCACCACCGCCGATAAACGTTTGCTTGCCTTCAAAATGGGTCATCAGCTCACCGATATATTTAAAGCCTGTTAGCGTGTTATAGTAAGTAACATTTTTAGCCTCGGCTATACGCTCGATAAGGTTTGTTGTAACAATGGTTTTAACAATATATTCTTTACCGGTAAGCTTGCCTTTTTCTTCCCATGCACTTAGCAAATAATTGATCAGCATGGCTCCGGTTTGATTACCGTTAAGCAGGATAAACTCTCCATCGGTATTTTTTACGGCGATACCTACACGATCGGCATCAGGGTCTGTAGCCAAAACCAGATCGGCATCGGTTTCCTGTGCTTTTTTAAGGGCAAGCGTCAGTGCTTCCTTTTCCTCAGGGTTTGGATAAATTACCGTTGGGAAGTTACCATCAGGCGTAATTTGCTCTTCAACCAGGATCACATTTTCAAAGCCAAACCTTTTCAGGGCTTGGGGGGTTAATGTGATACCAGTACCGTGGATAGGTGAATAAACTATCTTAAGATCTTTTTGACGCGCAATGGCATCAGGCGAAACAGAAAGTTCGGTGATCTTGCTCAGGTAAAGCTCGTCGATATCCTCTCCTATTTCTTCGATGTTAGCATCAACGCGGTTAAATTTGATCTCATCAATGCTGCTGATGGCTGCAACCTCGTCCATTACAGCTGTATCATGCGGAGAAACAAACTGACCACCATCGGCTCCGTAAGCTTTGTAACCGTTATACTCTTTAGGGTTGTGCGATGCTGTAAGCATTACACCGCTTTTACAACCTAAATGACGTACGGCAAATGAAAGTTCCGGCGTTGGACGCAATGCTTTAAAAAAGTAAACGTAAATATCATTGGCCGAAAAAACTTCGGCTGTAATGGTCGAAAACAAATCGGCATTATTACGGCTGTCATGAGCAATAGCTACCTTGATCTTTTCACCGGGGTATGTTTTTTTCAGGTAATTAGCTAATCCCTGGGTGGCCGCGCCAATAGTGTATTTATTGATCCGGTTTGAGCCTGGCCCCATGATACCGCGAAGACCTCCGGTACCAAATTCCAGATCGCGATAAAATGAATCTGTTAGTTCGGTATAAGCCTTATCGTCAATTAACTTTTGAATTTCCTGCTTTACATCAGCATCATAATTTCCTTGAAGCCATGAGTTTGCTTTTTGAAGAATGGTGGGGTCTAATTCCTGCATAAGTGGTTGTATATTTTCAAATTATCTGGTTCGGTTTTGTTTCAAATATGGCAATAAATAGCCAAAACGGAACGCCTTAAAGTTAAATCATCTTTTTAAATATGCCAGCTCAATATGCAATAAGTTTTAAACTAAAATGAACAACAGGAGCAATATCCGGCAAACGATAGGTGAACAAGATACTGCTATAAAAGTTTTATAAATTTTTAAGCTGAAAAGTTAACCCGGTTTGGGATGATCAACGTGGTTTGTCATTACTATATACTGCTGGAGTTAAAATGAGGATGGTAATTCATATCTGTTAGCCGGCCTGCACAAAGCAAGCCGGCATTAACAGACGGATATATAGGAGTTGGTAAGTGTTTGCAACAATTCAGCCTGTCAATAAACCCCTTATTTTTACTGAGGCTACCCTATTTATCCAGTTCGGTGATGATCTTTTTGGCATTATCATTTGCAGGATCGAGCTGTAATGATTTTTTATAATTCAACAAGGCTAACGTCTTATTACCTTGGTTATAATAGGCCTCACCAAGGCTATCAAACACATTGCCCGATTTTGGGAACAATTTGGTGTTATATTCAAAAACGGCAACAGCATCGGCCAGTCGTTTTTTACTCATCAGATAATAGCCCGTTTCGTTTAAGGTGTTTTCGTCATCAAAACTGTACTCGCTCCCGCGTTTACTTTTGAGATCGTTGTAAAAACTGATGATCTGGTCGCCGCTCATTAAATCAAGTTTGGTGCTAAACTCATCCAAAAACGACCTTTTGACCTGCACATAAGGTTTATTTTCCAAAATCGATTCAATCGACTTTTCTATGGAGTAGAGGTTTCCCTGCTTGTTATTGGTCATCAGTATAATGGTAACACCTTTGGGCTCCTTGCTTACCAATAAAGCCTGGTAATTTAAAGAAGTGCCATCGTGGATATGGCTGATCATCTTGTCGTTATCCATACTACCACCACCAAGGCCCGATTGCCTGCCCGGACTTATGCCATTAATGATCTCGCGCGTGGCAACCGGGCTAATTAACTTAAACTTGTCTATCGCGTTAGCCCAGGCATAAAAATCATCGAGCGTTACGGCCGTCCAACCGGATATAGGATATACCAAACCATCCGCTTTCCCATTATTATCATATGATCTTGAAACGAGTGCGTCCTGCTCGGTGGGGTCAACAATAGCGGTATTCATACCGGCAGGTTTCAATTCATAATCCTCAACAAATTGCTTAAAGCTAATACCGGTTATTTTTTCGATAATGCGCCGCTGCAGAAAAACGTTGTTGTTATTATAAGCATATTTTTTTCCGGGTTCAAAATCAAGCGAATCAACTTTCATTAAATCGGCCATATTATCGGCATCGCTTTTAACAGTTTTCCATTTCACATCGGGCAAACCGCTGGTGTATTGCAACAGGTTAATGATTCTGATCTTATCGGCCCAGGCGGGTAGCTGGGGCAGGTATTTGGACACCTTGTCGTCAAGGCTCAGTTTGCCTTGCTCTTGTAACATCATGATGCCAACGGCATTAAATTCTTTAGCTATCGAACCAATATGGAAGCGATATTGATCGGTAAGCTTAATTGTTTTGCCAGCATCGGCATAGCCTATGGCAGCTTTATAAATGATCTTTCCGTGATCTGCCACCAGCACATTGCCGTTAAACAAGCCTAATTTGTTGGCCCTTTGCACAAGGGTATCAATATTAGCCGCTTTGGTTTGCTGGGCAAAGGTTTCCCCTGCGACTAAAACAGTAAGCGCTGCTAACAAAAAAGCGTGTTTAAAATTCAATTTCATAAGGTGCGGATTGATGATAAAGAGACTACAACAAACGCATTTATGTTACATATGATATTGATATTAATTACCCTCCCGCTCATAAAAGACCGCAAGGATAAAGGCGCATGATGCAAGGCCGGTATCTTTCAGGGCGTTGGTTATTTTACCGGCGTCAAAATGACTGTTGATAAGCAACGGGATATGGATAGTTAAAATAAATACCCATATCATACATCCCAATAAAAAACAGCCCCATTGGGCATATAGGTTAACGTAAATACTTACAGCAGCAGCAATAAGCGCAACAGCCGTCAGGTATACCCAAAACAGGTGAAAGGGAATCCAGCCGGGCACGAGCGTTGCCACGAAATCGGCATACATAAAATGCTGAATACCGAATACAAACATTACTGTAGCATAAATGTAGGTGCTGATCCTGCTTATTATTTGTTTCATTGTTGGTTAGGTTATGGTATATTTAGATTTATTAATTGCTGATAAAATTAGCCTGCCAGCAAGGCTATAGCAATTCACAGCCTGTACAAGTTGGTACAAGCACGTACAAATAACATCTGAACTGATTTACCGGCTATTTTTGACCAATGGATATGCCCGCACAAGAACTACTTATTACCGAACTGATAAAACAATACGAAACTTTCACAGGCTGGGGCGACAGCAGCAACTGGAAGAACCAGGATTTTATAAACCTGAGCGAAAAGATAAGGGAGAAAACCGGTGCTTCTATAAGCCACGTTACGCTGAAACGCATCTGGGGCAAGGTTAAATATGACAGCCTGCCCAATACCTACACCATGGATACGCTGGTGCAGTTTTTAGGTTATGAAAACTTCCGGGTATTCAGTATGCAATTTGTGCCTGTAGGCAAACCGGGTGAGCAAGATCCGCCTAAACCGAAGCCGGTAAAAAAAAGCTTCAGGTCGATGCCTTATGCTTTGGGCATTTTAACGCTGGTAGGTATTTTATTGGTTGTGATCATCGCTTCACGTACCGAGCATCCGAAACCACCTATCATACCCAAAGATTATACTTTCAGTAGTAAAAAAGTGATTACTTCGGGATTGCCCAACTCGGTTGTATTTGATTTTGATGCCAGCAAGTCCCCTTATGATTCTGTTGCTATCCAGCAATCATGGGACAGGCACCTCCGGGTTAACGTTTCCAAAAACGACCGCCAGCATACGTCTATTTATTACTTCCCCGATTTTTATTATGCCAAGCTCATTGTTGGCGGCAAAATTGTTAAACAGCACGAACTGCTGGTTGAATCGAACGGTTGGTTGCCGATAGTTGAAAAACAGCCTGTACCGGTTTACTATGAAAAAAAGGACGCCATGGCAGATGGTAAGCTTTCCCTTTCGCCCCAAAAGATCAAAGAGCGGAATATTGCCATGCAGCCCAGCCCTCCTTATGTGGTTTATGCCAACGTTACAGATTTTGGGGAGATCTACAGCAACGATTTCACTTTTGAAACTTCTGTCAAAAACAATTATAACGAAGGGGTGGCTGCCTGTCGCCTCAGCACTATTTATATTTTGTGTAAAGGCACAGCTATCTGGATCCCTTTAAGTGCCAAAGGCTGCGTGTCTGACCTGGATATGTATTTTGCAGGTTACGAGGTATCCGGCAAAAAGCACGATCTTTCTGCCTTTGGGGTTGATTATGAAAAAGATGTGCCGCTTAAAATAGTATCACATGGAGGCAAGGCCCAGATCTTCATTGACAACAAACCTGTTTACACGGTGGATAAAGGCATCAGTCGTGCTAAAATAATCGGGGTTTTATTTCGCTTCCAGGGTACAGGATCGGTGGATTATGTGCGATTGACGAATGGAAAAGTAAACTATGATGATGAGTTTTGAGGATCGTTATTTACCTCGCGCGGGATAACTGATAATAGCTCATTTTTTATGGCCGGAGGGATAACCATCATCGGCTGAGAAACGATCTCGCTATTATCCGGCGAAGGGCAGCTGGCAACTAAAACAAAACAGCCTTTTTCAGCTTCAAATGTTACTGTTATTTTAAGTTGCTTCAAGGCATCAAGGTCCTGGTAGGCTGTGCGTGTACTGACATGAAAATGCGCCTTCAACAGCTCAATGGACACCACATCCCTGGTTTGCAGTAACACTAATACCCTGAGCAACCTGTCGGCCCTGTTCATAATAGATCACATATTTTCATACAAAGGTGTAACGTACTATTGACAACAGTGTGTCAGCAGCAAAAACGTGATCTATAAAGCCTACTTGTCTTTATCTTTATTAAATTAATGATGCGATTGATAAACCATCAAAACCACGCCAGATGAAAAAACTTTCTGCCAAACCAATTTTAACGGCATGTTATTTTTCAACCCATTAAAAAGTGGTCTGCCCTTGCCTATGGTTATCGGATGGATCCAAAATTGGTACTCATCAACTAAATTCACAGCCACCAATTTTTTCACTAAGCTGACACTTCCATAAGTAAGGATATCGCGGCCATGCTGCTTTTTTAATCGGGCTATTTCCTTCTGCAAATTGCCCTTGAGCAATAAAGAGTTGTTCCACCAAACAGCATTCATGGTTGAGGAAAGAACCACTTTTTGGTAATTGTTCATCATATCGGCATAAGCGATATCGGTACGTGGAAAGTTCATGCATTTAGCCTGGAAGGGCCAGTAGGCGGCCATGGCCTGGTAGGTATTCTTACCCAATAAAATAGTATCTGCCCGGGCAAGCAGTTCTGCTGTTGTTTCGGCTATTTCATCAGTCCAGTATGGTGCGTGCCAGTCAAGGCTTTCATCATCTGCTGCTACAAAGCCATCCAGCGTAACATTTAAGGATACTACCAGTTTGCGCATGGTCATATTGGTTTAACTCGAAAAATAGCTTAAAATCAATAGTTGACGGTAGGCACCTACGGAGCCTTAAGGTTTCTATTTCACTTCCTATAAACATGATACTCCTACGGAGTTTAGTAAAACCTGTAGATACAACTCCGTAGGAGTATCATGTTTATAGCCACAAAACGGATTAATATTCAGGCTCCGTAGGTGCCTCCTCTCAGCTATTTTAAAAGCGATTTCTATGTATTGAGCTCATAAACCCCAGAATTAAATAATTAAACTTATATGGTTAAGCCAGTTCGGTATTCCCGGCAAGTTTGGTATTGGTCAGGCCCAGGTCTTTTACCTGCTCATACTTTTTCCATAAGTAGTAAGTAAAAAACATGACGATTAACATTATCACCGGCGGAATAAGCATAGCTGCACCTGCCCCAATGGCAAACCATGATAAAAACGCCCCGATAAAGCTGATGGTAAAGCCCGAATATGCCCATTCTTTAATCACCCGGTATTTTGTTTGAGCTATGGCCAGCACACCGGCTATTTTTGCCGAACCCATTATAACCAGCAGGTACATGGGGTAACCAAGTTTAGCTAAAGAATCTTTACCGGCCTGCTGCATAGTGATGCCTCCGTAAGCATCGCCAAGCATTGCCAGTAAAAAAAGCGTGGTAAAGATCCAATACAGGGTTTTAATTGTTTTTGGTTTCATGATGATATTGTTTTTTTGCGTGTGTGATTATTGATTGGTTAACGATACAAAGTTATTCCGGAAGTCAAAATCGTGTAGCGTGCAAATTGGACATATTTAGGGGTTGATTGCGACTTTGGTATTCGCTACCTTTATTTAAAAATAACCAATTATACCATCGATAAAATGAAACATGTTGCTATCCTGATACCCAATGAAGCGGTTTTAGCCAGTATTGTTGATGCCCGGACTATTTTTACAGGCGCCAATGACTTTTTACAATCTATGGGCAGGCAGCCAGTGTTTGATGTACATATGGTTGGGCTTGCCAGGGAAGTCAAAGTACATGGCGGCATGTTTTCCGTCCATCCCGATATTTTATTGAGCGAATTACAAAAAAGCGATATCGTGATCATCCCGGCCATAAGCGGCGATCTGGAAAACGCAGTGAAAGTAAACCAGGATTTTGTGCCCTGGATCATAAACCAATACCGTAACGGTGCAGAAATAGCAAGCCTGTGTATAGGTTCGTTCATACTGGCGTCCACCGGATTGTTAAATGGTAAAGAATGCTCCAGCCACTGGATCACTGCTGATAAATTCAGGAGCATGTTCCCGGAGGTGACGCTGGTTGACGGGCGTATTGTTACCGAACAACAGGGGCTGTACTCAAGCGGTGGAGCTACCTCCTACTGGAGCCTATTATTGTTACTAATTGAAAAATACGCCGGTCGGGAGATAGCCATTATGGCGGCCAAGATCTATGCCCTGGAGATAGATCGGAAAAGCCAATCGCCATTTGCTATGTTCACCGGGCAAAAGAAGCATGAAGACGACCCGATAAAACAAGCCCAGGAATACATAGAAAATAATGTTACCGAAAAGATCTCGGTTGAAGACCTGTCATCAAAGTATGCCATCGGCCGGAGGCATTTTGAACGCCGGTTTAAAAAAGCTACCAACAATACCCCGGTTGAGTATATCCAACGTGTAAAAATTGAAGCGGCAAAAAAACAACTGGAAAGCACGCCCAAAAATGTTAACGAGGTAATGTATGATGTTGGGTATACCGATGCCAAAGCATTCCGCACCGTTTTCAAAAAAATCACCGGGATATCCCCCATTGATTACCGTAATAAGTACAACAAGGAAGCTGCGGTAGCATAGTTATCCGTCTCTTAATTCCGCACAGTTTTTTACGGCCTTTGTGGTGCATATCAGTACGTCAATTACCGGCAGATAAAAATGTCGAAATTTCTGTCAATTTTCGATTGGAACAAACTGTGTTACAGCGCTTAAGAGTGCATCTTATTTTCACTGCAAAAACATTACATTCTGTCAATAAAAATTATCCTAACAAATAGCCGAATATTCCGTTTAAAAATTACATTTTTGCCCCAAAAATTTTAAGGATGCAGAGTTACCAGGAATTTCTTGACTTAAGTGTAGGCTTTCCACAGGATGGTTTTGAGATCATCGATGATGAACTATACTTTCAGGACCTAAATTTGATGGAGATGATTGAAACGTACGGTACTCCCCTACGCTTTACTTATCTGCCTTTGATATCCAAAAAGATCCAGCAGGCCAAACTGCTGTTTCAACAGGCTATCATCAAAAATAATTATCGCGGCAGTTATAAATACTGCTATTGTACCAAGAGCTCGCATTTCAGGCACATTGTAGAAGAAGCCCTGAAAAACGAGATCCACCTGGAAACATCTTCGGCATTTGATATGCCAATGATCGACGCCCTGGAGAAAAAAGGCACTGTAACAAAGGATATAACTGTTATATGTAACGGTTTTAAAACCTTCCAATACAAAACCTATATTATCGATATGCTGCATGATGGCTTCAAAAACATCATCCCGGTGTTGGATAATAAAGAAGAATTTAACCTTTACGATGATGAAATTGAGATGGATACCCCATGTAACCTGGGTATCCGTATAGCGGCAGAAGAGCAGCCTGATTCTCAGTTTTACACTTCACGTTTAGGTGTACGTATGGAAGATGTTATTGATTTTTATCATAACAAAATTGAAGATAACCCTAACTTTCAGGTTAAGCTATTGCATTTCTTCATCAACTCGGGTATCTCTGATACGCCATACTACTGGAACGAGCTGGAGAAATACGTAACTCTTTACTGCAAGTTCAAAAAAGTTAACCCGCACCTGGATACGCTTGATATTGGCGGCGGCATGCCATTTAAAGACTCGCTGGTTTTCGATTTTGATTATGAGTACATGATCAACGAAATTGTAAGCCGGATCAAAGAGATCTGCGCTGAGCATGACACTATGGAACCGGATATCATTACCGAGTTTGGTAAATACACAGTAGCCGAAGCTTCAGGCATTCTGTACAAAGTATTAGGCCGTAAACAACAGAATGATCGCGAACGCTGGTTGATGCTTGATGGTTCGTTCATTACCAACCTGCCTGATGTTTGGGCTTTGAACCAAAAATACATCCTGTTACCGGTTAACAACTGGGATTCGGAATACGAACGTGTAAACCTTGGTGGTATTACCTGCGACGGGCAGGATTATTACAACCAGGAAGCGCACATGAACAGCGTATTTATGCCTAAAACCCGTAAGGTACAGTATTTAGGCTTCTTTAATACCGGTGCTTACCAGGAAGTATTAAGCGGTTATGGTGGCATCCATCACTGTTTATTGCCTTCACCTAAGCATGTGATCATTCGCCGTAACAGGGACGAAACTTTCAACTTTGAAGTATTTGGCGAGGAGCAAAATAGTAAACAGGTATTAAAGATTCTGGGCTATACTACTTAATCGCTCAGGATAAAGAGATTAACAAAAAAAGGTGGCCATTTGGGTCACCTTTTTTTGTTTGTTAACGGCCTATTGTGACATCGCCAACACCTGCTCCCTCCACGTTTGGATCAGGGAGATCGGCCAGGCTGCCATCCTCATGTAAAACCCTAAAGTGCAATTTTTGAGGACCTTTTGTTTCGAGGCAGGGATTCCGTCTAACAGCATTGTTAAAGCTGTCGTTACTATGGCTTCCCATTGCCCCTTTAATATTGCCCTGCCCGCGGGCAGGGTCATCATTTCTATAATCAATCATGATTATACCCCCCTTCTTTTTAAATTCCTTCAGTGCCGGGCTCATGACCAAGCATACGGCCAGTTGTGCGGCCATGCGGACGGCTCTCAAAATCAGTTTTAGCCGGCCCTACCGAAGGAAACTCCTTTTTATTCGGTGGCGTTACATCAGTTTGCTCACTGAACGAAGTATCCGCGCTCCTGTTAGGCTGGTCAACTTCCGATTGACTATGGGTCCCCACCCTTTCTTTCTCAGGCTTTTCTACCTCGGGTTTTTCGTCATAGTTAACAATATCATCTACCTCGTCCAAATCATCACCATCACTTTCCAGATCACGGTTTGGATAAGTTTCACCTCCATTTACGGAAAATGAATTGGTATTATTTTTAAAATCATTACGGTCATTATCCTGGTTTTCCCAGTTCTCATTATTGGTATTCATAGGTTTCAATTTTAGTTGTTATTAAATAAACCTATGAAACAATTGTATTGTTTTAATTTTTATCTTTTTAAGAAAATTATATTCAATAGCAAAACCAGCTATTGCTAACAATAATAGCTGTATGTGATAAAGATGTTCAGTATCGTTTATGATTTTTTTTACACAATAACAGATATCTCCCGAACGAGCACACTGCCGGCCATTTGATGGCGGCAATTTGCGAACAGGAAATACTTTACGTTTATGTATTTAAAACGTTTTTGAAAATTAAAAAGTATGTTGCGGACAAGTTACTTTATAACGATTATTAAGCAGGATGCCTAACACAATTTCGTGCGAACCATGGCTTACAGTGTTTAAGGCTGATGTGGTAAAATCGTAAGAATAACCAACATTAATAAGCGAGTTCAGGTTAAACCCTACCAATGCCGCATATGAATCATTACGACGATATGAACCGCCTATCCAGAACTTGTCCCTGAATGACATTTTCATGTTCACATCAAAAGTTACCGGAACCGGTGCTATAAACTTCAGCAAAGCCGAAGGCATCAGCGTAATATCATCAGATACGAAAAGTTTAACACCACCGGTTACAAAATAATGCGGCACAGTTTTATTTTGTACAGCAGTTGTTGAGGTAGTTACATATAAATTTTGCGGCAGGATCTGCTGTACCGATGCGCCAAAGAAGTAATTAGATGAATATGCCCATACACCAATTCCTAAATCAGGTTTCCATTGTGAACCTGCAATGCTGTTGATGGTTGGATCATTTTGGTCAACATAGGTAAGTTTGCTTTTGTCTATAATATTATGGCTTACCCCGGCAGATACTCCGACAGCTAAATTTAATGTTTCGGTGAGGCCAAGGTGGTAAGCATAAGTTGCGTCAATATTGGTTTGCGTTATAGGTCCTGTTTTATCAGATACCACCGTTAAACCTACCCCATGATGCGGCTCTGCAGCCATATAGTTTTGCGTGTATGACCTGCTCGACGGATTTAACCCTCCGCCTGCAGGAAATGCCGTAGCATCGCCCTGTAAAAACCTGTTACCGATGGGCGCATTTACCGAAAAATAGGATGTTACAGGTGCGCCATCAAGCCCTGTCCATTGGCTGCGGTAGCCTAATTTTACATCGGTGTAATTTTCAATACCACTTAACGCAGGATTTAAGAGGTAGTTATTAAATACGTATTGCGTGTACTGCGGTCGTTGCTGGGCTTTTGTCAATTGAGATGTTACAGCAATAACTATTAAAGTATATAAAATTCGCTTCATTTTTATCTGATAATGGTCACATTACCTGCAATAACCTCGCGGCCATTTTTGGGGTCAATAATATAATAATAAGTTCCGGGGGGCAAATATGAACCATTGTATCTCCCGTCCCAGGGTACGTTATAACCAATTGACGAATATACCCTTTCTCCGAATCGGTTGTATACGTCAACTTTATTATTTGGATAACTTTCTAAATATTTAACATTCCAAAAGTCATTTACTCCATCTCCGTTGGGAGTAAACACATTTGGGACTACTAAAAACTTCAAAACCTTTACCGATACAGTAGCCATAGCCTGACATCCATGAGCCGACGTAACCACTACCTGGTAGGTAATATCCTGTGCCGGGCTTGCCACCGGGTTAGCTATATCATCATGATCAAGGCCTGTTGCAGGTGTCCATTTATAACTTAAGTTATCATCGTTCACTACAGGTTTTAAAATGTGCTTAGCCCCCTCAAGCATGGTAAAATCGGGCCCCAACGAAACAAGAGGCGATGCATCTACCTTAACCTGCTGTACAACGGTATCTGCACAGGCATCTGTAGCTGTATAGATATACCTGATATCAAATACACCCGCACCGGAAACAGCCGGATCAAAAATACCATCTGTGCTAACCCCTGTACCCGAAAACACGCCCGAACCGGACGGGCCAATAAGATTTGGTACTAACTTCTTAGGCTCCGATTCGATACAAAGCACAGGAGCCTGATCAAAAGTTACTACGGGCGATGCTTTTAAAGTAACCGGAACCTCTGCAACATCAGAGCATGATGTACCCGAATAAGCCACTGCCCATAAAGTGATCTGGCGCGACCCTGTTGTAAACAAAGGATATTTATGCCTCAACTGCATCCCAAATGCCGGGTGGTCATAAACTACTGTTGTTGAGGGATCGCTGCTGTCATAAGTAACCTCAAGCCGGGTGATCTCACCAAAACTAACCGAGGATTGGTTTTTAAAAAACACTTCCTGGGCACTGCATAAACCTGCCGGATCCTGAACCACTACTACAGCTTTTGGGTTGCTCCCGTTAATTGTCAATGATTTTGGGGCCGAGGTAAAAGAGCAACCATATTTTGAAGTAACCTTAAGCGTAACCTGGTAATTGCCGGCTAAAAACTTATGTTTAGGATTTTTTTCATGAGCAATATTAGCGTTCCCCGGAGTTGCATTGGGATCGCCAAAATTCCATTCATAAGTAAAATCAGCTGCTGTAACATCGGCAATTGTGCTTTGATCGGTAAATTGAGCAAAGTCATCTTCACAGGCATCGGGTAACAAAAAATCAACTACTGGCACAGGATAAATGTTAACATGCACCGGGGCTATATTGCTTGCACAACCATTACTATTTGTAACAGTTAATTTAACCAAATAATCTCCCGGTGTATTATATGTGTGGTTAAACGGATTTTTGCTTGTAAGGGTTTCAACCGGTGTACCATCTCCGAAGTCCCATTGCCAACTAACGATGCCTCCCTCGACAGATGTGGAGTTATCTGTAAACGTAACATCCTGACCAACACAGCCTGGCGACGAATAACTAAACGATACAACAGGAAGCTGCGATATGTGAATTTTTATTGGATCAGATGCCCCGCCGCATCCGTTTTCATTGGTAACAAACAATGTGACCAGGTAATCACCCGGTTGGGCATATTTATGTATGGGGTTCTGTACCACATCGGTTGTCCCATCGCCAAAATCCCAATGCCAGGTTTTAATTTGCCGCGTACCGGATGTTGACTGATCTGTAAATTGAACATTGCCACCAAAACAGGTATTGGCAGAACTGAACTTTACAACCGGCGGTATAGAGATATTAAAATCAAACTGAATGTCTTCGTTCGATCCGCATTCGTCGGCAATGGGGTTAAATACGGTAGCCACAACGCTATAATCGCCGTCGCTGTAAACTTCATCTCCCGGATACTCATAAGTATAAAGCACCTTCGAATCCTTTATGATTGAACCGGTAGGTGTTGGGTTATTCATCACAACAGGCGCGCTGCCGTTTTTAAAATCCCAGGTAATTTTATTGGTTTGAAATGGCAGTGTAAGCTGTAACTTATAATGTGTCTCGGCGCAGCCGTTTGCCTGTACTGAATTATCCGTTGGGTTTAACAATGCAATAAACTCATTCAGGTTTTTAAGGTTGGTACCGGCAGCGTAACCATATGATTCTGTTTTGCCAAAACCGTAAGCAATGGCATTAAACCCATCTGATGCTTTAATGTTATGTACGCCTGCGCTCACGCTGATTTGCGCGTATGAATAAATGCTGTTAGGCACCTGCGAAAACTGGGTATAAGGCTGGCCGTCGAGCGAGAAAGTTGGTACCGCGGCAGTTTTAATTATAACATTAATAAAATCATTCTGGATCAGGTAATTATGGGTTGAGTTCAGCGTAACGTGGTCAAGTGTTTGCTCAATCGGCGTTAGATAGATCATTTCAGGATCACCTATATCGCCATTAATAAGCTGGCAGTTTAATGCTTCGCCTTGTGTTACTGCGTATTGCACTACCTGGATCGGTTTATCGGCAGAGATCACATTGGTTGCTGTCGAAGTAAACTCGTAGTATAAGCCATTAATTAATCCCCCTTGTGGTGCTGCCCCATTTACAGTAACCTTTGTATCGGGCGAACTAAGCACTATCCTTAAAATATCATAATTGCGTGTTTTTAAAGGGGCTGTTATATAATTTTTACCCCAAACCGCTAAAGGATAAACCTGCTGAAAAAGATTATCTGATGACCCTTTATCCCCCTGGCATCCAATACTTATTTTTGAGCTGCCCGAAAAAACAGCAATCTTTTTACAAGCCCCTGTAGCACTTAAAATTGAGCGGATGCGGGTACCGGTAAGGTCTGTAGCTGATAATCCCTGGTATACTTCGCCCTTTTTTAAATTTATTGTAAAAGGCTGGTTAGCAGGAATACCGTTTAACAGCGGTTGCGAAGGCGTTATTTCAACTGTGGTATTATCTTCTGTAGCTATTACCGCAAAGGTTGAATACGAAGGCACACCCTCAGTAGTTTTTGTACCGTTGTTTGAGTTTGAGATTTGTTTGTAGTTGATGGAGAGGTAATCTTTACCAAGGGTATTAACCGGAAGCAGAAGCGTTGCACCGGATACATTTTCCGCAAAAATATGTGCGTATACTGCAACAGGTTTAAACGAAGTAATGTGAATACCCTTTAAAAATTGCCCCTGGTTCCCTATAAAAGCTCCGGGAGGAATATCCACCGTTAATATGTCGTTCGCCTTAACCTGGTAAGTGCTTGAAAAGCTACCATCCGCAACTTCAACAGTTACAGCAGTATTTACATCGGCGGTTATGTAAAGTTCCATCTGGCTGCCCCTACCCAGTGCGTTAGGGCTGCCGGCAGCACCATCAATATGATCAATATAGGCTGTGTAAAACTCTGTGCCCTGGTTTGATGAACCCTGAGCATAAGTACAAACAACAAAGCATATGAAAGCAAACGCGAGACTTAACGCCCGCAAAAAGTTTATCCTGCTCAAAGGTGTTCAGTTGAATTGGGTTTAGTAGTTTTAAACTACCCTTTAAAAGTACAAAAACCTTTAGTTGATACGGTATGATAACTATGTAAAATTAACCACGCTGTTTACTTATCCGCTCAATTTCATAATTGGCAATATTCAGTTTATGAGTAAGCTCAAAATTGCGCTTTCGCAGGTCATAAACCTCAAGGGCATTTTGAATAGTATACTTCAGATCATCATTTTGCCAGGGCTTAGCTATAGTTTTGTAAACTATACTCCTTGCAACGGTATCAGCGCCCGAAAACCCCGTTAATAAGATCCTTACGACATGGGGATTGGTTTCTGCAACCGACTCAAGAAAACTGATACACGTACTCCCCGACACCAACTGATTAACGATAACCACGGCTATTTCATTAAGAGCCAGCAAACGGCAACCTTCTGCTATTGTTGGCGCTGTATAAATGGTAAACAAATGCCTGAACTGGCTTTTAAAATCATCAAGCTTACATACCGTATCATCAATATACAGCACACCAGCCTGCGCGACACTTTGGTTCATTAAAATTGGCTTACAAAGGGCAACCGCCTCTTTTGTTTTTTAAATTTAAGCTGATAATTCAAAAAAACAAATTAACCATGTGCTAAAAAAACTTATCAGGGTTGGGTACCAGGTTAAGGAACTTTTCAAAGTTCTCCTCGTAATGTGATTGATCGAGTTTGTAATAAAACGCACCTTTTTTTGATGAAAGCTTATCCTTTTCCGGAAGCTTTACAAGCAGCCCGGTTGAAAGCAACTTACGGCTGAAGTTCCTGTCATCAAACTTGGTTTGATAAACGCCTTCATAAAGTGCCTGTAACTGCGGAATGGTAAACTTTTCGGGCAGTAGTTGGAATAATATCGGGTGAAGCGCAGCTTTATAGCGTAACTGCCTTTTAGCCAGGCGCACCATTTCATTGTGGTCAAATATCAGGTCAGGCATTTCATCAAGTAAAAACCATTCGGGATGATATTCTTCACTCAATTGAGCCTCATATTTATGGATATCGATAAGCGCAAAATAAGCTACGGACAGCGTTCTTTCTACCGGGTCGCGCTCAGGCTTGCCGAATACCTGGAACTGCTCCATGTACACGTTCCTGAGCCCGGTACGTAATTCAAGCACGCGGTTAGCTGCATCCTCCGGCGATTCGGTAGGCTTTATAAAACCACCTATCAGGCTCCATTTGTTTTTTTCAGGCTCAAGGCCACGCTGAACAAGCAATAACTTAATATTTGCGCCGTCAAATCCAAATATGATACAATCTGTTGCTACTAAAATGCGCGATTCGCCGCTGTACTTATGCATAACTTAGGTTAAGTTTATATGCAATGGTAAAAATAATTTAGCAATTATTTAGTGTTAATCGGACAACTATTTTATAAGCCTGTGTTTTATCAGCAAAAAATTTAAAACGATTTATCAAATCAGGATCAAAAACAAGGTAAAACCCTGATAACCGATTATCATATAAAAGATCAGCTAACTCTTTTCCCCTGCAACAACAGATCCATCGCATCGTCAAATGATCCTGCCCTGATCACCTCACCAGAGTTTACAAAGAAGATCTCATCAGCATTTTCAATCGTATTTAACCGGTGCGCTATGATCACTCTTGTGGTACTTTTTGGCAGGTTATCCAAAATATTGCTCAACAATTTTTCGGTAATGGTATCAATGTTGGCAGTAGCCTCATCCAATATTAGAATTTCAGGGTTACGCAAAACGGCCCGCATAAAGGCAATCAACTGCTTCTGCCCTAAGCTGATACTATCTCCGCCTGATAAAACTTTGGTATCCAGGCCCTCTTCAAAAATAGCCAGCAGGCTGCCCAGGTTTGCATCCCTGATCACCTGTTCCATTTCTTCGTTGGTATGATCTTTAAAAAGTTCATTACCATACAAAATGTTATCCCTTACCGTGCCCGTAAACAGGAATGGTTCCTGCAAAATAAAACCAATCTTCCGGCTGCGCTCTTCTGCTGTAAAACTCCTGATATCTTTTCCGCCAAGCAATACCAACCCTTTAGTTGGATCATACAAACGTGCTATTAATGAAGCAGTTGTTGTTTTACCACCACCTGTAGGACCAACCAGTGCATAGGTTTTGCCCCGTTCCAGTTTAAAGCATATATTATGAAGGATCTCCTGGCTTTCATCATAACTGAAATGCACATGCCTGAACTCTAATAAAGCAGCATCGGGCTCGTTAACGCTGGCCTCAAGTATCGGTAAATCCGTTTCAAGGGATAAGATCTGCGAGATCCTGTCCCAGCCTGCCATCGCCAGCTGAAAGTTTGTCCATAAAGCGGCCAGCTGCCTTAAAGGGTTATAAAAGTTGGTAGCATAGGATAAATAACTTACCAGCAAACCAACAGAAAACATGCCTTTACTGATCAGGTAAATGCCAAAACACAATACGGTAAGCTGGGCCATGCTTGCAAATAAACCATAAACCGGCACAAACACGTTGTTGGCCATACCAGAGCCGATAGCAGTTTTATAGTTATGATTGTTGGCGATATCAAAACGCTTCCGGAAATAATCGCGCCGGTTAAAAGCTATGATCACTTTAAAATTATTAATACTCTCCTGGATCTCACCGCTCAGCGCGCCTGTGCTGCTCAGGTTGGCGGCATTTTTCCTTTTTATCCATGGCGATAATGCCAGCGTTAAAAATAAGATGACCAACGCCGGGCATAAAGCTGCTGCCCCCAGTTCAATATTGATAGCCAGTAAAAAAATACCGGCGCCAATCATAGTTGAGATATTGCCAATAAACTGCATCAGCGATTGCGAAAAAAACTGATTAAGCTTATCCGTATCGTTATTAACCCTGGATATCAGGTCGCCGGCTTTGTTTTGATTAAAGAAAGCTACCGGCAACTGCTGTAATTTATTAAAGATGGAATTACGCAGGGTAAACAACATCCTTTGCCCCACCCCACCCATTAACGTGGTTTGCTTATAACTGGTAAATAATGCTACCAGGTACATGCAAATTAAAATAGCCGCATTATGTAAAACACCGCTAAAATCCTTGTGCTGCACATACTTATCAATAGTATGACCTATAATAAGCGGCCCAAGCAGGTTAAGTGAGGAGTTAACAAGAATGGCAAAAAAAGCAATGATGAGCGTACGCTTTTCATGAGCTATAAGCTGTACCAGCTTTTTTAAGCCGGCCAGCGTGGAAGTTTTGGGCTGATTTTTACCTAATTGGTTAAGATCGTAGTTCATTGTGATCAATATTTTTTCAGTTGTTAACGTAATGCTTAGTGGTTAACACCCTGTTCGTAATTGCTGGTGCTTTGCTGTGAGTTAAAGATCTGTACATAATCCGGACTGGTTTTCATCAGGTCGTCATGTACGCCGCGGGCCACTATTTCGCCCTGCATCAATAAAATGATCTGGTCGTAATGTTCAACAGAAGCAATCTTCTGGGTTACCGATATCAGTGTTAAACCCGGATAGTTCTTTTGGATATTTGCCAGGATCTTTCTTTCGGTATTATTATCAACCCTTGCGGTAAAATCATCAAGCAATAAAACCTTTGGATTAACTGCCAGGGCCCGGGCCAGCATAATACGTTGCTTTTGACCTCCCGAAAGACTTGAACCCCGCTCAGAAACCACGGTACTCAACTTATCGGGCAGGGCATCAATAAACGCGCTTAGCTCGGCCGTTTCAATGGCTTTTTGAAGAGACTCGTCAGTTACCGTATCGCTGAAAGCAATATTTTCGCGGATACTCATGTTAAAGATGATACTATCCTGGAAAACAAACCCTACCTGCCGGTGAAAGGTCTCACTATCATATTCGGTAAGTGGTTTGCCATCAAACAGCACTTCTCCTTTAGTTGCGTTGATGAGGCCGGTGAGCAAGTACAACAATTGTGTTTTACCTGCCGATGTTGGCCCGATAACAGCTATCTTGGAACCCGCCTTAACGTTAAAGGAGATGTTTTTCAGTGCCGATTTTTGCCCGTAAGTTATGGTAACATCTTTGAGTTCAACATCACCGCGCAAAGTATCTTTCAATGGGCCACCATCGGTAACATCGGGTGCGTTCAAAACCAGGCTGATGCGGGTAAACGAAGCCGTTGCCTGGGCTATCAGGTTACTCATAAAACCTAAAATAAAGATCGGGAAAATCAATAACGACAAATAGCTGTTAAAAGCGGCGAAACTACCCAAACTCATGCTGCCGCTGATCACGAAGTGACCGCCCATTACCAAAATAGTGAATGCAGCCATATTAGCCGTAAATGTTACGATAGGAATAAGCCCGGCAAAAAAACCAAGGATCTTTAAGCCGTAATCTTTCGCCTCGGTATTGGCAGCCAAAAACTTGTTGTATTCCAACTGCTGGGAATTGATCACCCGGATGAGTGCCGCACCAAGTATGCTCTCGTTGATTACTTTATTGAGCTGATCGATAACGCCACGGCTTTTGATAAACAGGGCACGCACGTTTTTCAAAACATAAAAAAATGTACCGCCGATGATTGGAATAATAGTAATAACAACCAGCGCAAGCTTCCAGTTAATGGTGAGCAACATAACGCTGCAACCAATAATAATAAACAGCGACGATACGATGGAAACCAATGCCTGCGATACAAACAGCTTGATGGAATCAATATCAGAAGTAAGGTTGGTTAACAGCTTTGACGGGTTTGCCTGTTCGATAAAAGCATGGGTTTGGCGGGATATTTTATCGGCCAGCTGCTGCCGAAGGTCACGTGCAACCCTTTCAGATGCAAATATTTGAACAATTGCTTGTAAACCGGCAAACAAAAATACCACCACTGTTGCGGTCAGGAATTTGGCCATGACCTCGTTGATCACAAAATGGTGATTAGAGTAGGCATCAATGCCATTGGCTATAATTTTAGGCAGCCAAAGGTTCATGGCATTGCCTAATAAAGCAAATAGTAATAATAAGGCCACAAGCCCTTTATATGGTTTCAGCAAACTAAATACACCGGGAGGTTTACTGTTTGATTTTTTTGTAGGATCAGGTTGCATAGTGATCTTTGATTTATAATTCTCTTTTTGCCGATCTCAAGATCGCGCCTTTATTAAGGTTGACGACTGAGTCCGCAAAACATTTTTATTCCATTTAAAATTATCGAAATAAATCAACACGGAATTGTAAGCTGCTGTTATTTTCCAGATATTTCTATTTCGATATAGTTTGACAAATATATTTCTATTCAGGAATAATTAAAACATTTTAGAAATAAATTTATAATTTTACACCTAAACCGTAATAAAATGAAACCAGTAGTACAATTAGTTGACGAATGGACTGCATTTGAGGAAGTAAGTGAACAGCCTACCGTTGAGGCATTTTGCAGATATTACCTGCAAAAGCAGCGCCCAAAGCCCAAACAGGCAGGCAAAAAAGGCGAACGGATTATGAACGGCGCTTACCTGCTTAAAACTATTGGCCGCATTTTAAGTGCTTATTCCCTTTATTTCCGGTCGGCGGTAAATCACATTGGCATCCCCCCTGCCGAAAGCTTTTACTACCTTAATGGTTTGCTTCACCTGGGCGAAGTGCGAAAAAGCGACCTGATCAACTATATGTTTGCAGAAACTA
>NZ_DASVOB010000639.1:0-2030 GCF_036383575.1 Mucilaginibacter sp. | reverse complement strand
CGCCGCACCGCCTATCAGGCAAATTACTATGGCCTCTATCAAAAACTGTTTACGAATAATAGCCGGGGTAGCACCGATGGCTTTTCGTACACCAATTTCGCGGGTACGTTCGGTTACCGATACCAGCATAATATTCATAAGACCGATAGCCGCACCAATGAGCGTGATGATACCTACAGCAAAACCAGCGGCTGTAATCCCTGCAAGCTGGCCTGAAAGTTCTTTTTGAATGGAATCGCTCCGACTTATTTCAATGTTATCCTGGTTAATTACATTAAGCCCTCTTACATTTCTGAACAGGGAAGTAGCTTCGCCAATGGTAGCATCAAGCGCACCGGGAGTGGCTACTTTAATGGTTACCGTAAATGATGCATTTTTTGTACTGTCTATTTGCTTGGCTTTCAATACAGGGATCACACAAAATTTATCGCCTCCAAATGAGCTTGAACCTTTTGATGCAAATACGCCAACAATCCTGAACCTGTCGGTACCAAGGTATATCGATTTATTTATCGGGTCTTCGGTTTTAAAAAGTTTCTTTTTGATCTCATCGCCAATGATCACCACGTTTGAGCCATGTTCCAGCTCAGAGGCCGAAAAATTACGCCCGAAAGCCAGTTTTTTACCAGCTGTTAGCAGGTAGTTTTCGTTTGAACCCGAAATAGAGATATTTGGATTGGTTTTTTGGTTGCCATATTTAGCTACTGCGGTGCCATTCACCTCTAAATTAATGGCCACAGCCACTGGTAGTTTAAACGTGTTTTTGAAACGCACCGCCTGATCATAAGTAATGGCCGGATAAACCTTGCGATGCCCGCCATTGCCAAAGTTTAACCCTTCGCCGCGGTTCTGTAAGGTGAAGGTATTGGCGCCAAGATCAGCAAAAGCATCATTGGTAAACTGCCTGATCCCCTCAATTGCCGTTAAAATACCAACCAAAGCCATAATACCTATAGCGATGATCAGCGCGGTTAACGAGGTGCGCAGCCTGTTGCCGGCTATGGACTGTAATGCAATAGAAATGTTTTCTTTGTAAGAGGTTTTTACCGGCATGGTATAAATATAAAAAACTTGTTGGTATGACTAAGCACTATGCCTATTTGTTACAGGGGCAGATCACTAATTTTTTGATTGGTGACATATCTGATTGTAATAATATTGGGAGCATTGAAATAGTCTGATTTGGCGGCATGCCAATTATACTTTAAATTTCGGCCGAAATTTAAACCTTGAAATGAAAAATCACATCCTCTTGTTTTCCATTGTGTTGTTGGCCATGGGTATTTCAAATGCATATGGGCAGATTGAGATAACAAAACCAATAGAAGAATACGGTTTTAACGAAAAAACAGTGGTCATCAATGCGAAAGGCGAAAAATATCCCTTTGCTAAGTGGCATGAACTGGTGGCTACAGGCAATTATATGTTGAAACCTGTACAGCATGATAGCGACAGTTCGGCTTTTGTTTTGACTAAACGCGATAATCTTACAGATGGGCGTTTGCATGTTGATGCTAAGAAACCATCGGAGACCAGATTTTTTAAAACAGGCAGCACATTTAACTTTTTTAGTATGAAGGATGTTAACGGTAATGTGATTACAGCTGCAGATCTGAAAGGGAAAATTGTTGTCCTGAATTTTTGGTTTATAGCTTGCCCTCCCTGCCGGTATGAAATGCCGGAACTAAATCACCTTGTTGAAGCATATCAAAATAATAAAGATGTTGTATTCATCGCAATTTCATTGGATAAAACGGAACAGGTTGAACGATTTTTGAAAGTATCGCCATTTAAATATCATGTCATCGGTGATTCGATGCCATTGTTTGCTTATTACGGTGTTGATGAATGTCCAGTGAGTTTGGTTGTTGACAGGGAAGGCGTTATACGGTTTAACAGCCAGGGCTACGGCGACGGAACCGTGCCGGATTGGATCAGGAAAACTATATCAGATATCCGGTAGCAATTCTTAAAGATTTAAAAGCACACGGGTATATCTCTAAAAACAAAAGCCGCTTCATAACAATATG
>NZ_DASVOB010000638.1:0-11076 GCF_036383575.1 Mucilaginibacter sp. | reverse complement strand
CGGCAACCAACTATTACAGTATGTACCGCGGTTTAAACAAGGCAACCCTGCCTGGTCGTGAAGGTGGTGTTGTAGGTGATGGTGTAACTGAAGATGGCCAGAAAAACACCAAATCAGTTGAGGCCGAAGTTTACTATCAGGCTTTAGCTCAAAGGGTATCTGCAATAAACGTGCTTGACGGCAGCTTTATTAAACTGCGCCAGGTAACACTGGGTTATACCTTTACAAAAGGGATGCTTGCTGGTTCTCCGTTTAGCGGCATAACTGTATCTGCAGTTGGTCGTAACCTTTGGACAATCATGAAACGTAGCGATAATATCGATCCTGAATCAGGCTTCGCTAACAGCGTTAGCTACGCTGGTATTGAAGGTACAAGCTTACCAAGCGCCCGTACATACGGTATAAATGTTAACTTTAAATTTAAAAAATAACAGTGATGAAAAAACGACTCATATATAGCGGCTTTTGCTTAGCCGCAGCGCTTGTTTCGGGCTGTACAAAAGATTTCACCAAGATAAACACAAACCCTAATGCTACATCGGCAGCCGTGTTTAATCCTAACTTTCTTTTAGCACAAGCCCAGATCCAGTATTCACAAACTGGTTACGATCAATTGCTTTATCAAAGCATGTGGTCACAATCATTAGCTTCAACTTACGACTACTACGGTAACGGAGATAAGTACATATACAAAGGTTCATTTAATGATTACAAGGCAAGGGTATATAACAGCGGTTATGATGCCGAAAGCCTTGTACAGGAAATGAAAAACCTTACAGATGGAAAAGCAGAATACGCCAACCTGAATAAGATTGCCTCCATAATGAAGGTATTCATTTTACAACGCGTAACTGACGCTTATGGTGACGTCCCTTATTCAGAGGCAGGCATGGCAAAGCAAGGTATCTTTACCCCAAAGTTTGATAAACAACAGGACATTTACAATGCCATGCTTACCGAACTTGATGCCGCTTTAACCGGACTCGATGCTGCAAAAGACAAACCAAGTTCTGATCTTTTTTACACCGGTGATATCACTAAATGGAAAAAATTAGGCTACTCACTGATGGTAAGGGTTGCCATGCGTTTAACTAAAGTTGACGCTGCTACAGCTCAAAAATATGTAGAAAAAGCTTACGCTGCTGGTACTATGACCAGCATTGATGACAATGCTAAAGTAAAAACAGATAATGCAAATGGTAATGCTAACAGCACCATCAACGCATTAACTGTTCCTGATGATTTCAGGGAAGTACGCTGGTCAAAAACCTTGATCGACTATATGCAAACCACTGCCGACCCACGGATTTCGGCTATTGCAGAAATTTCATCAGGAACCGGTAAGGCTGCCAACTCAAACGAAACTGTACCCGGCAATAACGACGCATCTGTTCAACATGGTATGCCGAATGGTTACGATCTTAACGGTGGAGCTACTGATATTAGCAAAGCTCCGGGTTATCCGGGTACTTCGCCTGCAGATCCATCTGTAAAAGACGACGCGCCTGCTCCTGACGGTAAATATTCCCGCCCGAGATTGCAGGTTTATTACACATCTACAACAAGCGTTAACCCCGTTGATAAAAGTGGCATCAATATGTTGCTAACTTATGGTGAAACAGAATTGTTGTTGGCCGAAGCTGCTACAAGAGGCTGGAATACCGGTAGTGCCGCAACACATTACGCAAACGCTTTGGTAGCCAATCAGCTTGAGCTCGCGCAGTTTAATGGTTCTGCGGCTGTAATTAGCAATACTACGGCAGCCACTTACGCTGCGGCTCATCCGCTTGTACCTGCTACAGCATTGCAGCAAATCAATATGGAATATTATGTTGAAACATCATCAACATTTATCCATAACGAAACATGGGCAAACTGGAGAAGGACAGGCATCCCAGTACTTACACCGGTTAAATATGTTGGTCAATTCACAGACGGTTCCATTCCCCGCCGCATAGTATACCCTGTTACTTTGATCACTACAAATGGTACAAACTACAGTGCTGCTATTAAAAACCTTACAGGAGGCGATGTTTTCACCGCAAGAGTATGGTGGGATAAATAATACCCCTATTATAAATTCTTTTAAAAAACAAGGCTATGGCTTCATAGCCTTGTTTTTTAATTTTACAACCAAAAGGATTAATAATCCGGTAGCAATTACCAATACAAATCATTAATTTTAAGTCCCCTGCAACCCGGAATAATAAAAATCTGTTGATAATGTGTTGTTCTTCTCCCCTCTTTAATTTAACTATTAAAAGTTCAAAAACTTTAGCTGTTATGGTCGCTTGGGGCCTTTTAGCCCTTAAGGCAAATGCCCAGCAGCCACTGTTCAAGCTGCTCACGCCCGAACAAACCAGCATTAAATTCCGCAATGATCTGGTGGAGGACGAGAAGCTTAACGTACTCTCTTACGAGTACCTGTACAATGGCGGCGGCGTTGCAGTTGGCGATATCAATAACGATGGCCTCGAAGACCTTTTTTTTACCAGTAACCTTGGTCAAAATAAACTATACCTCAACTTAGGTAACCTTAAGTTCAAAGACATTACCCGGCAAGCAGGCGAAGGCCTTTCAGGCAGGCCCGGCGACTGGAAAACAGGCGTTACCATGGCCGATGTTAACGGCGACGGCCTGTTAGATATTTATGTATGTTACTCAGGGCTGGGTGACAATGCCAAACGCCGTAACCAGCTCTTCATTAATAAAGGCAACAACAAATTTGTTGAAATGGCAAAACAGTATGGCCTCGATGATCCGGGTTATAGTACCCAAGCTGTATTTTTTGATTATAATAATGATGGCAAGCTGGATATGTTCCTGCTTAACCATAACGTAAAAAAGATCAGCAACCTTGAATTGGCACAGGCCAAATCCCAAACCGATGAGCTGGCCAGCAATAAGCTTTTTGAAAATCAGGGTGGTCATTTTGTGGATGTATCCCAAAAAGCAGGCATCATTCAAAATCCTCTCACCTTTGGTCTTGGCGTTGCCATTGCCGATATCAATAAAGATGGGTTACAGGATATTTATGTAACCAACGACTATAACGAACCCGACTACCTCTATATAAACAACGGCAACGGCACATTTACCGAAGAAAGTAAAAAGTGCTTCAAACATCTCTCTCAATTTTCCATGGGCGTTGATATTGCCGATATCAATAATGACGGTCTGCCCGATATGATGACGCTTGACATGCTGCCACCAGATAACCGCCGCCAAAAGCTGCTACAACTGCAGGAGAACTATGAATCATTTGAGCTGATGCTGAACCAAAACCTGTACAAACAATATATGCGCAACATGCTGCAGGTTAATAATGGCGATGGCACTTTTAGCGAAATTGGCCAGCTGGCAGGCGTTTCCAATACCGACTGGAGCTGGTGCCCTCTTATTGCCGATTTTGACAACGACGGTTATAAAGATATCTTCATCTCCAATGGTTATTTCCGCGATTATACCAACAAGGATTTTTTACGCTACTGGGGCGATTATAAACTCAAAAAAGCCATCGACCATGAACCGTTCCTGCTAATGGACCTGGTTAAGGCAATGCCCTCTACTACCCTTTCCAACTATATTTTCCAAAATAACCATAACCTCACCTTTACCGATAAAAAACAAGATTGGGGAATAACCAAAGGCGGTATTTCCAGCGGTTCAGTTTATGCCGACCTTGATAATGACGGGGACCTTGACCTGGTTACCAACAATATCAACAGCGAGGCTTCCATATTACAAAACATGACCATGGAAACCGGCAAAAAGAACTACCTGGCTGTAAACCTTAAACAAACCGAGGGAAATACAAACGCTATAGGTTCAAAAGTATTTGTATACAACGGTAAACAGGTACAATACCAGGAGGTTAACCCTAACAGGGGGTATCTTTCATGTGTTTCAACTGTTTTGAATTTTGGGTTGGGAGATCAGCAGCAAGTTGATTCTGTAAGGATCATCTGGCCAGATCAAACATCGCAATTGCTTACAGGTGTTAAAGCCAATCAACGCTTAAACATTACCTATAAAACCGGCAATCCTGTATTTAAAACCGACGGAAAAAACACTACAAAATCGATCTTCAATTTAGCTAAACCCGCTATTGATTATACGCATACCGAAAATACCATCAACGATTTTAAGCGCCAGCCTTTGATGCTGTTCATGAGCTCAAAAACAGGGCCGGTGATAGTTAAAGCTGATGTAAATAAGGATGGCCTTGAAGATCTTTTTATAGCAGGTGATCAGAATACCCCCGGAAAGATCTTTATCCAAAAAGCGGGCGGTACTTACACGGTTCAGGAAATATCCGATATGACCCCGGGAAGCACATCAGCGGCAGCATTTTTTGATGCCAATGGCGATGGTTTCCCAGATCTGTATGTTGCAAAAGGCGGTTATTCCCTTTTAGAACCGGGTGCCAGCGAGCTTCAGGATAAACTATACCTGAACGATGGCAAAGGTAATTTCAGTTTTTCAAGCACATCCCTCCCGGTATTAACCGGCAGCAGCAAATCATGTGTGCGCCCCTGTGATTATAACGGAGATGGCAAAATGGACTTGTTTATAGGCTCTAATATTACGCCGGGCTATTATCCATCGGCGCCCAAAAACTACCTCCTTACCAACACGGGCAATGGCCATTTTGAAATTACCGACGCCCCATTTAGTACTATCGGAATGGTTAAAGATGCCCAATGGATTGATTTGAACGGCGATGGACGCAAGGACCTGGTGATATGCGGGGAGTTTATGCCTATCACCATATTTACTAATACCAACGCCGGTTTTGTTGATGAAACCACCAAATACTTTGATCACCCCGTAAGCGGTTTCTGGAACACAATAACCATTACAGATGTGGATGGTGATGGCAAGCCCGATATTATTGCGGGTAACCTTGGTGAAAATACCCAGATCCATGCCAGCCAAACCGAACCAGCCGAAATGTATTTTGCCGACTTTGACGGCAATGGCTCTATTGATCCGTTCTTTAACTTTTATATACAGGGTGTGAGCTATCCCTTTGTAAGCCGAGATGAGCTCAACGACCAGATCTACCCGATGCGTAAACGGTTTGCCTCATATAAAGCTTATTGCGATGCTACCATGAAGGATATTTTAACACCTGAAGAACTTGCGAAAGCAACTAAGCTCACTGCCAACGAGGTGGAGACATGCCTTTTCCTGAACAGGGGCGGTAAGTTTGTAAAAGGTCAATTGCCTTTGCAAGCCCAATACTCCTTGGTATCAGAGATCCTAAGCGGTGATTTTAATCACGACGGCAAAACAGATCTCCTGTTGTTAGGCAATCACTCGGATAACCGCCTTAAACTGGGCAGCTTTGATGCAAACTACGGCTGCCTGCTTACAGGTGATGGTAAAGGCAATTTCACGTACCAAACTCAGTCCCTGGCCGGGCTATCGGTAAACGGTGACGTAAAATCAGCCACTGAGGTAAAAATAAACGGCGTTAATTATGTGCTGATGGGTGTATCCGACCAGCCATTGCAGTTTTATAAATATTAAGTTGCAAACCATGTATCAATAAGACCGTCATTGCAAGGAACGAAGCAATCCCAAACTACACAGGGCGAACCTGCAAATCGGGGATTGCTTCGTTCCTCGCAATGACGATTTTCTTATCTTATATGACTTTCAGAAAGAGATTAAAAACATGATCAAACGAATATTCATATTGTTTTTGGCGCTGATAAGCACAACAGCTTATGCGCAAAAAAGTAAAAAGCCCATCCTTCCGTACCTGCAAATTGATAAGGCTGTAAACGCTATTTCGGCGGTTATGATCCATGATGTGGTAAACCCTCCCGCTGCTTCGCGTTACTATGCTTACGTGACTATGGGGGCTTATAATTTGGTTAGCCTTAACAATAAACAGGTAGTACCGATTAACAATTTCATCAAAAGTTACACACAGGATAACCAGATCAGTATCCCGGCCGATAAGTATGATTATCGTATAGCCGCCATGTACTGCATACTGGAAACCGGCAAACAGATGCTGCCATCGGGTTTTATGCTGCAGGAGGATGAAGATAAGTACATAGCCCTTCTTAAAGAGAACAACATCAGCGATGACGTGATCAAACAATCAATAGCAGCCGCGACTGAAATGGCTGCTAAGGTTATTAAATATTCCAAATCAGATAATTATAACAAGCTTAGCGGCAGGCTTAGGTATTCGCCTATAAAAGGTGGTAAAAACTGGTTCCCTACCCCGCCAATGTATATGGAGGCGGTTGAGCCTAACTGGAAAACCATCCGCCCTATGTTTATCGATTCGTCCGACCAGTTTGTGCCGGTACGGCCTGCTACCTTCAGTACCGATAGTACAAGTGAGTTTTATAAAGAAGCCTATGCGGTATACAAAGTATCTAAAAACATGTCGGCCGAGCAGAACATGATCGCCAATTTTTGGGATTGCAACCCCTTTGCGGTTACCACATCTGGCCACATGATGATCGGGTTTAAAAAGATCAGTCCTGGAGGGCACTGGATGAATATTGTTGGTATAGCTGTAAAAAAAGCCCGACTAAGTTTTGATAAGTCGATACAAGTAGCAACGTTGGTGGCTATGACCGAGATGGACGCTTTTATCAGTTGCTGGGACGAGAAATATCGCAGTAATGGTATCCGACCCGAAACTTATATCAATAAATACATCGATATTAAATGGGCACCTATGCTGCAAACCCCGCCTTTTCCGGAATATCCGAGCGGCCATGCTGTGCTTTCAAATTCGTCGGCAGGTGTGTTGAGCTACCTATTAGGCGATAATTTCGCTTACACCGACGATTCGGAGCTTCCCTACGGCGTTGGCCCGCGTGATTTTAAATCATTCTGGCAGGCGGCTGAAGAAGCCTCTTTATCCCGCTTTTATGGTGGTATTCATTTCAAAGATGCCATTGTTAACGGAAATCAGCAGGGCCGCGACGTTGCGGCAGCCGTTGTAAAAAAATTAAAAGCAGCCGGAGTAAACTATTTGGGTAATTAGAACGTAGTTAAAAGCAAACAGCTTTTAACTATGCGATTCAGGGGGACGGTTTTACTATTACTTTTCGTTATTACCGGGCTCCTGGGTCTTAACTCATTCACCGTAAAAACAAAATCCGCTTACATAGTAACAGACGAGGAAGGCCGCGCATTGTTTTTACGGCATTGTACAGTTTGTCATTTAGCCCCCGATCCGGCAGGCCTTACCAAAGAGATCTGGACGCGACACGTCTTGCCAGTTATGGCGGCCCGCATGGGGATCATTTATCCTAATTATGACCCGCTCAGAGGACTAACCAACGAGGAGCGCGCCATTGTTAAAAAACACAATATCATCCCCGAAGAACCAGTTTGTACAGATGCAGATTGGGCTAAGATCAGGGACTATATCATCAGCAATGCTCCCGATAGTGTTGTCCTCGATGAAAAACGCCTCACCCGCAACAACCCTCTTACGCAGTTTGTAAGGCAGGATGTACGGGTTGATGATCAAACGCCATCACTCATTACCGGCCTGGAGTATAACACTAATACTCAAACCTTGTGGATAGGCAATTTTTACAACCAGGTTTTAAACTGGCAGTATGGTAAAGGAGTTACTAAAACCATAAAAAGTGGAAGTCCTGTTGTTAATTTTAATTTTTATAAAAACAATACCTACTTTACCCAGATAGGCAAACTATATCCTACGGAACTCAGTACTGGCTCATACGCACAACTGGCAGATACCGGAGCAGCCCCCCTGCTAACTCAACTGCACCGCCCCGTTTGCACCGAAATAAACGACCTGAACAATGATGGCACACCTGAAATTGTAGTGTGCAACTTTGGCAACAAAACGGGCGGCTTATCGCTGTTTAAAAAGAACAAAGCCGGTAAATATGTTGAAGATGTGCTGCTGCCCCTACCCGGCGCTATCAAATGTTATATAAAAGACATGGATGGTGACGGCAAAAAAGATATTGTGGCCATGTTTTCGCAGGGGGATGAAAGTGTTTATATTTTCTATCAGAAGGACAACCTCAATTTTAAAGCTAAACGCGTATTGCGTTTTCCGCCTGACTATGGCACTACCGATATGGTTTTAGTTGATTACAATAACGATGGACTTACAGATATTGTAACCGTACATGGCGACAATGCCGATTACTCCAATATCCTGAAAGCGTATCACGGCATCAGGCTGCACATAAACCAGGGTGCCGATGTTTTTAAGGAAAAGTTCTTCTATCCGATATACGGCGTAACCCGGGTCTTGGCTGAAGATTTTGATAAGGATGGAGATATCGACTTTGTGGCAACCTCCTTTTTCCCGGAGTTTGGCAAACTGGTTGATGAATCGTTTATTTACCTCGAAAACACAAACAAAGACCAGTTTACCTTTAAATCATACATTCAAAAAAGCGAAGTACCGATAAAAACCCTCACCCTCGAAAAAGCTGACGTTGATGGCGACGGCGATATGGACATCATTACCGGTAACTTTGCCCAAAGCCCCGGCCCCGCCCCTACAGCGCTTGATGCAAAGTGGAAATCGGCAAAGTATGGATTGAGTATATTTTACAATCAGTTATATCAACCCAAGAAGTAAGCTGGCAAAGATAAATATAGCTGTATAAGGCCGGCCCGAACTTACTACCATACATTCACAACCTATAGCTAATTATTCTGAGTCGAGGAGACGTTCAAAGCGTTTATCGGGTATAAACCAACTCCCCGCTACTACCACGTAAATTACAACGCTGATAGTAGGGTTTAACCAGGTAAATAAAATAGCGACTGCGTATAAGCCAACAGAAATTTTCCCCTTAAAATCATTTCCGAAGGCTTTGGCTACCATTGAATCTTCGCCATGATGTTTGATAAGGGTAAGCGCTAAAATACGGTAGGCTGTCCCGTTCATGATCAATACTATTCCGTAAAAAAAGACCGGCCATTGGGTCAAGTGGTTCTCCCCCATCCAGCTGGTTACAAATGGTATCAGCGATAGCCAAAATAACAGGTGTAAATTGGCCCACAATATTTTACCATTTACCGACCGCACGGCCTGCATAGTATGATGATGATTGTTCCAGTAAATGCCTACATAAACAAAGCTTAGCAGATAGCTTAAAAAAACAGGGATAAGAGGCTTTAGATCTTCCAGGCTTTCACCGTGGGGAACTTTTAACTCTAACACCATAATGGTAATAATGATGGCTATTACACCATCACTAAATGCTTCTAATCTGCCTTTACCTAATGCCATGGGCTAAATATAGCATTATTTGGCAAAAGCCTTATAACGCTGCATAGCTTCAACAAAGTAGTAATCGGCATAGGTTAACGGTACGTCAACTTCGGTACCTGCCGGGAAATGGCCTACGCTGTGTTTCAGTATAAAACCGCCATTGGTATTCAGATCAGCTTTATATGCCGGTGCTGATAAGTTTTTAATGATAGTTTGGGCAACATTAAAATACTCCTGACCATCTTTTTTATCAACGTAACGGCAAAGCTCCAACAAGGCCGAGGCCATAACCGACGCAGCAGAAGCATCACGCAATGCGTTAGGGATGTTTGTCGCGTTATAATCCCAATAAGGTATTTTGTCGGCAGGCAGGTTTGGATTGGTCAATATAAAATGAGCAATATTTTTTGCCTCCTCCAGGTATTTCTTGTCTTTGGTTTCGCGGTACATTACGGTGTAGCCATATAAGCCCCATGATTGTCCCCTTGCCCATGCCGACTCATTAGCGAAGCCCTGTGCGGTTTTCTTTTCCTTTACTGCTCCAGTATTCGCGTCGTAATTAATTACGTGGTATGAACTAAAATCAGGACGAAAATGATTTTTCATTGTGGTGTTAGCATGAGTAACCGCTATTTTATAAAAGCTGGAATCGCCCGTTGCTTTTGTAGCGTAAAACAACAGTTCCAGGTTCATCATGTTATCAATGATCACCAGGAAATCATCGGCCTTTGAATTCCATGAACGGATGCAGCCAACAGTAGGGTTAAACCTGGTTGAAAGTGATTTGGCACTATTGATCAGAATTTCCTTGTATTCGGATTTGGGCTCAAGATGGTTTGCTGTACCAAAGCTGCAATACATCATAAAACCAAGATCATGTGTACCTTTATTGTACTGCTCTTTTTCGAGGCCTTTCAAATTATTGTTAGCATCGCTAAGCAATGCGGCATCTTTAGTTTGCTGATATATTTTCAATAATGTGCCTGAGTAAAAACCACTGCACCACCAGCTGCTGTTGCTTGTTTCAAACTTATCTGTAGTAGGATGATAAGTTTTCGGAAACTGCTCGGGCCCAAATTGCTTGGCCATGTATTTATATTGTATATCAGCGTCGGCAAAGTTTTTCTTGATGGTAGCCAATACATCCTTTTGGGGCTTAAAGCTATTTTGCGAAAACGAGCTGAAACTCAGCGCTAATAAACATGCAGTAATGGTTGTTTTGTACAGGTGTTTAAATTTCATAGACTATTTATAACTGGTTAAAGTGCTTATGCAGGGCACGTTTCAAGTTATAAAAGTGCAGATTTTACACGCACAAAAACAAGCACCAGGCAGGCATTTAGCTATATTTTTCTACTACATCGATGTAGTGAGAGTAGTTTTCCAACTCACTATAGCCCAAATTAAGACTTACGAAGTTTTCAAAACTTCGTAAGTCTTATAATCTCATTTCATCACAAACCCCATCACCATTGTTTCCATTAAAGCCGGCTGGCGGTAAAAAATAATATGATCAGAGTTTGGGATAATAGCCAGTTGCGCAGATGGCAGCAGCTTATAAATACTCACAAAACTTTCAATAGGATTATATCGATCGCGATCACCGGCGGTAACCAGTACGGGACATTTAATGCTTTTTATCTGGTCGGGCGTTACCGTGGTTTGATTGATCCAGGCATGTTTGAGCAGTTCAACAAATTCGCCCCAGCGCCCGGGTTCGGGCATCAGTTTTTTTCGTTCGCGTACAAAATCAGGCATGTCACGTTCAAGCGATGCACCGGTTAAGCCTTTCAACTCCTCCATTTCGCCGGGGCGATAACTTGCTG
>NZ_DASVOB010000637.1:0-5919 GCF_036383575.1 Mucilaginibacter sp. | reverse complement strand
AGCGGGCTCTTAAAGGCCCCAAGGGTTATACGGGGTGTGTAATTTGCCCTGTTTATTCCGCTAATATCTTACTTCTCATCGCAGAGCACGTCATCTCATTTTTTTTCAGGAGAATCCTGATGGTTACTCGCAATGACGGTTTTCATTATATCATTTCTATAAATATTTTAAAACAATTGTTAGTAGATCAGATCGCATCCTTTTTCAACAGTTGATCAACCTCTTCGTTAAATTCCTTGATAAACTGCGTATAATAAGTCCCTGTTGCAGGGCCGGTAAAGCCGGTATAGATCTTATCAACATTTCCTTTTTTATCAATAAACAGAATGGTTGGAAAAGATAAAAAGGTATTCAACGCCGGGAAAGATTCGGCTACCGCTTTTTTATCTGCAAGTCCGCCAAATATTTCGGTATAAGTAATGTTAAAACGCTTTTTGAAATTCTCCATCGCATTTTTCACATATGCAGGGTCGGCTTTACGCTCAAACTGAACTCCAATTACTTCTACTCCACGGTTCTTGTTTTTTTGATACCAGGGGGCCACAAATCCGGCCTCATCAATGCAGTTTGGGCACCAGGTACCGCCGATTGTGAGGATGACCACCTTATTTTTTAATTTATCATCTTTCAAAGAAACCTTGTTACCCTCTGCGTCCGGCAACGAGAAATCAAATGTTTTATAGCCCTCTTTTAAATAAGTCAACTTATATGGGTCAGGTAAGGCTGCGTCGGCATTTTTTGTGGCGATGAACGATGCGCCGTTTGCAGTACCTGTGATCTGCCCGGAATTATCGAACGTACCTGTATAATACGATGCCCCACTGCCTATGAAAGATGACAGGTAAAATTTATTGCCCTGCACAACGCCTTCCAGGTAACGCGAATCACCGGTAATGCTTAAAAAGGTAGCCGATAATTTACTCCCCTGTTGTTTAAAGATACCTACTTTCTTTTCATCCGTGCCATTTCTGCCTTTAAATATTGCATCATATTTACCTGAAAGATCTGCCGCGGGCTTTTCACCATTATCGGCAAAGCGGTAAGTTTCACCGAAGGTAGCGTCCACGGGTATAGTGCGGCCCGAGAGATCTTTTTTGCGAAGCACGCCGCTGAGTTTTTTATCGCCGACCTTAATTGCCAGCTCGTTATCAAACTGATCAAAGGCGATGAACAATGAGTCTCCCTTTTGGCTAATACCGCTGGCAGCGAAACGCTCTGGTCCGTTAACCAGGTAAACTTTAGCGGTAGCGGCAGTTTTTCCTTTTATTTCAAAATTAAAAGGCACTTCGGTACCATTTGGCTGGTGGAAAACGCCCCGCCAGGGGCCTTCGGCAATAAAGGATTGGGCATTTACTGTTGTAGCTGCGATGGAAAGGCTAAGAAACACCAAGGCGCATAATCTCTTTTTCATTGTTATCATTTAATTTAAGGGTATAGTTTCCACGGGGACATCCCAATGGGCGATGACCAGTTCAAAGCGCTGCTGTTCGGCTTTGGTGTAGCTTTCCAGATCGGGGTAAAGTTGTTTTTTATAAGGATCAACAATGCTATAATCCAGTGCGAGGTGCTCGGTTTTAAAAGTAAGCGTTACCTTAAAATCCCAACGGGTATCTTCGCCGCTATGCAGCACCGGTGTTTCGGCCCTGATGCTCAGTACATCACCTTTTTCCTGTAATTTTTTAAGCAGCGGGTAGTGGTTCTTTTTCCAGAGCGCGATAAATTCATCGGCATGCCCCCATTTTATTTTGTAATAGTTCTCGATGGTCAAAGGCTTGTCCTGCGCTAATAAAGCCGTGCTGAAGAACAACAGTATTGCTAAGAGTTTAACTTTTTTCATTTTCTTTCTGCTTTAAAAAGTATGCTGTCCTGCTTAGGCATATTGTAATTCTGAGCGCCTTACATCCAAATTCTGCCTCGTATCCATGTGCGAGCGAACTACCTTATAGAAATTATCAATTATATGATCAGCCAACCTGACTATATTATTTTCATTACCCGGATTACAAACCGGATCACGAAAATCGTTTGGATAGATCCTGAACCTATCTGAAACAATGTCCGCTGGGTCAAAATAGAAATGTAAATTCAAACCGTGCCCCCCGATATTTGCGGCGGGATCTACGTCCGGTTCGTTTAGCTCAACGATAGTCAACTGCCCTCCTAAAGCACCGATGACGTACTGGAGTTGATTAACTTCCCGGAGATACTTCAGGCCATAGGTACGCGATGCGTTACTGTAAAAACTAACCACGACTGAACTTTCGGATAACTTTCTGATGAGCACCGAACCTGGCGTATACGCGCTTGGAGGAATAAACTGCCCGAACAGATCATTATTTTCGATACATGGGGCGCTAATGTAGTTGCCTTTTGCTCCGCTAAGAACCGATTGTCGTTCGACAGGTGCTTCCAGCTCAGCTATGATCTCGATCTTATGAAATCCAGGGTATTTTCCGGTAGGTTTGCACATCATATAAGTTCATTTTATTTATACTACAAACTATTTGCTGCGAATATAACAAATACACTATTAAATCTATAGATTTAATAGTGTATTTAATTGTGTAATTTTTCATTACATGATATCTACCCCAAAATCGTATTGATGTTGTCTTTACACTGAGAGCTTTTCCCGGCGCTGGCATATATATTGACAGTTACCTGGCGACCAGTAATTAAAACATTATCAAGGGGAAATAAGCGAATTAATTTCACCGTATTTCTTTTAATGCCCATGTTTTTTAAATATATCGGTCATCCAATTATTGTTATCGATATATTGCAATAATGACAGAGTATATCACATTATTTAAAGATTGGGTAATTGCACTGGGCGAAAAACATGAGGTTGATCCTTTATTGCTTGGTACTCTCTACTTTGCGAGCAAAGTATGCTTTATTACCTTTATTGGCTGGGTAATTAAAAGCTTGAAGTCAAAAAAGGCTATCATGATGCCGTTACTGCTCGCTTCAGTAAGTTTTAGCATGCCGTATCTTTACTTGATTATTGCCGGGCGCAATATCCCTGTTTGGGTGTATATGATTATTGCGCTTATGTTTGCATATGGCGGCTATACCATCTGGAAGAAAATTACCATCAGGCAGGGTGCAGTGAATCGTTAGTCCGTTATATATAACAAATTAGTAACAAATGAATAAGAAATCAAATAACATTATAAGAAAGCAAAAAGTTAATTTTTGAATATAAAAAGCAACATTTGAAACAATAAGAAAATTAAGTTATTTGCCGATACAGAAAGTACTTATGTGGTGACTATCAGTAAGTTATGAGATTCCAGCATCAAATTAGAAACAAACTTTTTGACCTAAATTTAGGTCATTTTTTGGTGCTATCTTGTTTCCGAAGTGTGGAAAACTTGGCAATATTAGGCAATAGTTTTCATTATTCGCTAAACAAAAAAATTTAACCTGCACTAACAATTGTCAGATCGTTTTTGTGCCACCTGAGTTTTCAAATTCGCTTGATCTATCAACTATTTTCTCCGTGATCATTAAATTTTGAAAGTATTAAATCCCGACATCCACTATTATGATTTTGGTTTCTGTCTTTCAGCTATAAAACGTTGTGTTCAACAAACCATTTTATATACTGGGGTAATGTCGTGCTGGCGTAATACGGTAAATTCATTAACACATATGGTTTTTTATTAGGAGTAACTGCTTGCTCTATCTTGAAAGCACCACCGTATATGCGGATAGCATACGGATGGTCTGCAGCCTCAATAAACTGGTGAAGTGATTTCAATGATCCCGTACTGCCTGATTTTATTTCTATAGGAATGACTAACTTATTATAAACGTACAGTAAGTCAACTTCTGCATTAGACTGTGCTTTTTCCCTTACCCAAAAATTCGGTGTATGTGCTGAAATACTTTGAAGCGATATGAGTTCCTGCGTTACAAGATGAGGAATAACGGCTCCCTTGTAAGCACTATTCAAGTCATCCATAGCCAGCATTTCTGCTTGTATGCCCAATGAATAATTCACTAAGCCAGTATCTAAAAACTGCAAACGCGGCGCTTTCTTCAGATCAGCCTTCAATGGCGGCATCAGGTCCGTAGTCGGGTAAATTAAACGCACGATCTTAGCTTCGTCAAGCGTTCTGAACGCTTCTCCCACTTCTCTTGACCGGTAATTAGAGTTTCCAAATCCCTGGTATTTTATGCGCTCGTCAAGGTACAGCGGTGCGGTATCCATTAAATGTTTAATGATCTTCCTTTCCGTTTCATTGGAAGTGTATTTCTCCACATCGTTTTTATATGTACCCCAAATGCTTTCGTAGATCACCCGCAAATCTGAAAGGCTGTGGTGCTCAACATCTGTTTTCACCACCTCAGGCATCCCTCCAATAATCGCATAGCGGTGAAAGGCATCCATTAAGGTCTGATGTGCAAAGGCTTTTACTGGGACCTGATGCAATTGATCCAGTAGTGTATCCTTTCCAATAGCTTCCAAATATTCCTGGAAATTCAAAGGGTGAAGGTATAGAAACTCCACCCTGCCTACCGGAAAACTATGTACTTTTTGCATGGCAAACTCCAATAATGAACCAGCGCTGATCACATGAAGCTTCGGTATTTCTTCATAAAAATAGCGTAATAATTGAATAGCCTTTGGGCTTTCCTGAATTTCATCGATGAATAAGAGTGTATTTGTGATAGCCGATGATGGAATATTATGTGCTAAAAATAAAGCCTCAACAATGGTTTGAACATCATTAAATTCGTCGAAATAACGGCGGTCAGCTGGTTTTTCCAGGTTAAGCACGATGGTATGTGTATAATTTTTGGCAAAATCACGGATCAACGTGGTTTTGCCGACCTGACGCGCCCCCCTTATGATAAGCGGCTTGCGCGTTGCGCCTATTTTCCAGCGATTAAGGTCAATTTCGATGCTTCTTTTAAAGGCCATAACAGATAATCACATCTTTGTAACAGAATAAAGGCAAATCTACAACTATTTTGTAACAAAGTAAATCCTATTTTAATGATGCTTTGTAATAGAGTAAAGGCAGTTAAAGCGTAGAGTTATCAAGATTTTTAAATATCGCACTTAGTTTAGTTATTAATTATTCTCGGTTTGGTTTTGAAGCAGTTCCCAAAATTCAGGGTGTTGATTGGACGTTCCGTAGACCTTGACCAGGCGATTCCGTGGCATTTAGAGCAGCGCCTTGTGTTTATCGCATTAAAAAATGGCAATTATTAATCAGTGATTTGGTATGGTCAAAGTGTTGCAGAACTATTGGTTCGCGATTTCGGAATGTTATGATCCACGGCTCCGGAATATCCACTAAAGCTAAACTAAATCTAACTGGTATTTTACCGATCTTCCCGCCCCTTCTTGTACAAAAACGCCCATCTCTTGGAGTTGTTGTAAATCACGAGTTGCGGTGGCTTTAGAAGCTTTACTGATGCCGATATATTTCTTAGCAGTCATTCCCCCTTCAAACCCATCAGCACCTTTTTCTAACATCTTATTGATTGCTTTTAACTGTCGCTCGTTAAGCTGATGCTTATATCGGTCAAAAAATTGCGCTTTCTTCAAAGTAAACTGTACCATGGCCTTAGCATCGCGCTGGGCTTCTAAAATTACGGAAGCAAAATAATTAATCCAGGCAGTGATATCCAATGACCGTTGTGCCTCCTTTAAAGCAGCATAATAGGCAGCTTTATTGTACTCGATAATTTTAGAAAGGCTGAGCATTACAGGACGTCCGATAGATTGGGACAAGGCCTTCTCCGCGATAGCACGACCTATACGACCATTACCATCTTCAAACGGATGTATGGATTCAAAATACAGGTGAGACACAGCTGACTTCAATACTGCTTCGGCTACTTCGCCTTTTAGTGGAAAGGCCGCATTATTGTACCATTTAACAAACCCCTCCATTTCTT
>NZ_DASVOB010000636.1:0-5382 GCF_036383575.1 Mucilaginibacter sp. | reverse complement strand
CGCTCTCGACAAACAGATCCGATGTTCGGTAATTATCATTCGCACGGTCTAAAGACATGCGAGGTATGGAGTTACTTGTACCCGGCCCTGTCCAGCGGTTAAGGTCTTCGGCATAAAGATTAAACGGATAAGTTGGGTCGATTCCCTGCATCCTGTCGGCATTGTATAGGCTTACACCAAATACGCCGGTAAGGTTTGCCGAAAAGTCAAATCCTTTGTACGATAGGCTACCCTGCACGCCAACTGTCGCGTTAGGATTTGGATTGCCAAGGTTAGTACGGTCGTTACCATCAATCTGCCCGTCGCCGTTTAAATCAAGAAAACGCACATCACCAGGTTTAATATTCGCTTTACGCGGATCATTCTTCAGCGCCGGGTCGTTATCAATATCCGCTTGTGTTTGGTACAAGCCATTTGTTTTCCATCCATAGAAGGAGGCTATTGGCTGCCCCTGATATGTTCTTGAGATCTCCTGACTTGAGCGTCCGTAAACTGTTGAACCTATAAAGGTACCCTCACCATTAAGTTTGGTTACTTTATTTTTAATGAACGAAGCGTTTGCACCAAATGTGTATTTCAACTTATCACCCCCCTGGTAGTTAACCTCAACCTCAACACCCTTGTTGTTCATGGTGCCGATATTTTGATTAGGAATAGATACCGAACCTGCTGAACCAACCACTGGCGGAGATATCAGCATGCCTTTAGTATTTTTATTAAAATATGTGAGCGTTGTGTTTAACTGATTATTCAGGAAACCTGCATCAAGTGTAATATTGGTCATCGCAGTACGCTCCCATGTAATATCCGGGTTGGCAATGCTGGTTACAGCTGCACCACTTACACCGGTACCACCAAAGGCATAACCACCGTTTTCATAGGTACTTCCAATTCTTATCAAACTCAAGTACTGGAAAGGCAATACGTTTTGATTACCTAATTCACCGTAACCACCGGTTAATTTCAGGTTATTGATCCATGTAATATTCTTCATGAATTTCTCGCTCGTGATCCTCCAGCCTAATGAGAATGCGGGAAAATAACCCCATTGCTTACCCGGAGCAAATTTTGATGAACCGTCTGCACGGAATGTAACAGTTGCAAGGTACCTGCTGTCAAAATCATAAAACAACCTCGCAAAACCCGACTGTAACGAAGATGGCAAAGCAAGCAAATTTGAGTTAAATTGACCATTACCGTTATTTAGCACCCGTTGATCCGGATCGGTATCATCATATCCGGTCCTATAAGCGGTAAAACCATAATCTTTAAAATTTTGATATGAATAACCACCGGTAAAGGTTACATGGCTTTTACCAAACACTTTATCATAAGTAAGGAACGACTCAAGCAGTTGTGATGAAACTTCCTCTTCAGATTGTGTTAAAGTTGAATATGGATTTGGCCTTGTTTGATTATTATCGGCAATATTGAAATTGTAGTTACGGATGAAAGTTCCGTCAAAAGCATAGTTAACCCTTAATTTCAATTCTTTTAAGAAAGTAATTTCCGCAAACGCATTAGCTAATGCCCGGTATTTTTTTGTATACCTGTCGGCCATTTGAATGGTGGCGTAAGGGCTGTTAATATCACCCAGTTGGTTAGCAAATGCTTTTGATGTACCATAAGTACCGTCAGGGTTAACCAAAGGTATTGCCGGGTTAAAACGCAATGCCGAAAAAATCAAGCCTGTTTGTGAGTCGTTATTATTAAAGCCGTTATTGTTACCATAGGTTAACTGAACATTTTCACCCAATTTTAACCACGGGGTTATTTTATGCTCTGAATTGATACGGGTACTGTAACGCTTGAAGTTGGTTTTATCAATAATGCCGTCCTCGTTATAAATAGAGCTTGAAAAGTAATAGTTTGAAGCGTCGTTTCCACCCTGGATACTAACATCACCATTAGTTACATGGCCAGTACCCATAATCGCACGTTGCCAATCGGTTCTTTGTGTAGCGTAATAGCTATTGTCCCATGGGGCATCAATTGGCACACCATCATTGGTATAACGTTCTCTTTTCAATTTATACAAATCGGGGGCAGTTAGCAGGTTGAGATACTTTGTTGTGTTGGAAAAACCGCTGTAAAAATTAACTGCAGTTGCCAATTTTTGATTGTATGTACCTCTTTTGGTAGTAACCAAAACCACGCCATTTGCAGCCCGGGTACCGTAAATAGCACTTGACGAGGCATCTTTTAATATATCAACCGAAGCAATATCATTAGGGTTGATATCACTTAATGCATCTGGATTGCTGGTAGGCACACCGTCAATTACAATTAGCGGATTAGCGTCATTAACAGTACCAGTACCACGGATTCGGATACTTGGTGCAGCACCTGGTGAGCCATCGTTACGTACAATGCTTACACCACTTGCACGACCATCTAACGCCTGAGTTGCCGATGCTACTGGTAGGTTTTGAATATCGCTGCCCTTTACGCTGGCTACAGCACCCGTAACATCTATCTTTTTAGTGGTACCGTAACCTACCACCACAACTTCCGTTAATGCAGATGGCAAAGGAACCAGTGTAATGTTTAAAGTTTGGCTTCCGGTTATAGTAACTACCTTTTTTTCGTACCCGATATAAGATATTTCCAGCACTCCATTAACCGGTGCATCAATACTGAAATTACCATTTACATCGGTAGTGGTCCCCTGATTTGTACCTTGCAACCGGATGTTCACACCAATAAGGGGTTCGCCTTTGGCATCAACAACTTTCCCTTTTACAAGCGCTAAACTTTTGGCATCCTCGGGGTTAGCGATGATCACTACATGATCATCGTTCATTTTATAGGAAAGCTTATCATCAATAATAGCTGCAAGCAATTCGTCAATTGTTGCATCTTTTACGTCAAGATCAACCTTTCCCAACTTTTTGATGCTGGCGTAGTTGTAAAAGAAACGATAATCACTTTGTTTTTGAATTTTAGTAAGGATACTGCTTACTTCGGTCTGCTTTAAGCTAAGTGTAAATTTCTGCTGTGAATATACTTTTGCAGAAACTTGTACGCAGGTAGCCAGGACCATAAAAAATACTGCTTTCATCAGCAAAATAACTTTGAGACATACGGGGGCGCCACGAAGCGGGAACACCCTTCTTGTTTTTTTCATTACATTTGTTTTGAAAATAAATGGATGGAGTAAGCGCTGTTTTGCAATGGCTTACTCCGTTAATAAAATCCTATTTGTTTGCGGGGAGGAGTGACAGCTCTTCCCTTGTTTATTTTGGATTTTCAGGAATCTGATAAGTAAGTTTTCAATACCATAAGCTGTTAATTAAGTGGTTAGTTAGTTTATTTGGACTCTATTTTTCTTTTTTAGACAGGTAAACCGTTTGCCCATCCACCCTGAATTTAAAAGGTGTGGTCATTTCAATGATACCCAAAGCTTCCTGCAATGACTCTTTATCAAGCAATCCGCTTATCTGCTCGGTACGCAGCTTCTGATCTTCAAATACAACCTGCACGTTATATTTGCGTTCAATTTGCGCAGCCACATCCTCAAACAATTCATTAGTGAACAGGATCCTGTTATCAACCCAGGCTGTTTCCTTTACTTCATCGGGCTTAACATCGGGTAAAGCGGTTACCTGGTATTCTATCTTACTTTCCTTAGGCTTTACGCTTTGAGGCTCCCGGTTATTAACAACAATCAATTTTTCGTTAGGCAGCAGGATGATCTTTTTTTCCGGATTGTTCTTTAATTCAACCTGCACTTTACCTTTTAACAAGGTAGTCTCAACCGTTTTATCATTATTGTAGGCCTTTACATTAAAAACCGTACCTAATACCTTTACAACAAGCCTGGCTGTATGTACCAGAAAAGGTTTCTTAGCATTTTTGGTCACTTCAAAAAAACCTTCGCCGGTAAGGCTTACATCACGGGTATTTTTTTCAAAAGCTTCCGGGTATGAAAAAGTACTGCCTGCATTTAATGTAACCTGCGTACCATCGGGCAACTTCAGCTTTTGGGTTTTACCGTAAGGCACGTGAATTTCATACAATACATTTTCTGCAGTCAGGCTGTCTTGTTGCTCCATTCTTTTGTAAAACAAAGCACCTACAGCAGCAAACACCAGTATGGCGGCGGCAACCCATTGCCACCTGAACATTGGTCTTACCTTAGTATCAACCTCAACATTTTCGTTCGAACTTTTGATCCGGTTCCAGATCTCTTCCAGCTTCCCGTTAATTTCTTCAGGCTTTGCTTCGGCCGGTTGCGCACCGTTTCCTTTTAAAGCGTTAGTAACCTCGTATGTTTTTTTATAATTGGGAAATTGTTCAAGAAATATGTCGAGTTCGGCCAACTCTTCAGCACTGGCACATTCGCCCATACTTTTGGCCATCAACTCAATAAACCTGGATTTGCTCATAGTAATTGGTATTCTGGCTTAAGGACACAGCTACTCCCGGTTTTTCCTAAAAGAAATTAAAATATTTTTTTGAGGGGATTGAGATAACTCCGATATCATCTTGCGCTCGTTTGCAACGAGCGCGAGTTTAAGAGATGACATTAGGTGTGGAGGACCTGTCATCCTGAGCCTGTCGAAGGATGCGTGCAGAGGCCCCCGCGCTATGCTTCGACAAGCTCAGCATGACACCCATGTTGAAATATGCCACATTGTGATGCACGAAGCAATCGCACGGAAGCATAGCCGCCCTGTATAGCATGCGATTGCCACGTCGTGCCTCCTCGCAATGATATGAGTTATCAGACATTTACCCTACTTACTACCCAGCGCCTCATCAAGCTTCTTCAGCGCAATAGCCAATTGTGCAAATACCGTTTTGTTTGACAGACCAAGGATATCCGCCACTTCATTAGAGGAGAGCTCATCTTCCTTAACCATTTTAAAGATGAGCTTACAGCGCGGGGGTAAACTATTTACTGCTTTTAGTACGCCTGCTTCCAGCTCCTTACTGATGAGCAATTGCGCCGGATCAACCGATAAATGAAAATAGTAGGTTTCTGCGAGCTGGGCATCGCGGTTTCTTTTCGAGGTATTGCTTCGGATGTGGTTGAGACATGCATTTTTTATTGCCACATAAAAGTACACTTTGGGGTTCGAGATCTTGTTGAGCTTGTTGCGGCCCGTCCAGATGTTTACAAAAAGATCATTGATAATTTCTTCGCAAGCTTCCTTATCGCCCAAAAAAGACCAGGCAAACTGATTAAGGCTATTGATCAGCAGCTTATACAATTCATTAAAGGCAGATTCATCATTATTGTAATGAATGGAATCTATAAGTTCTTTAATCTCCAATGTTGAGCGGCTTGCTTTTAACGGGAACAGTTAACTGAAATAATGTACAATTTTAAGTAAAAAATCTTGATCAAAGCTATTTTAGGTTGATTTAGAAACTCAC
>NZ_DASVOB010000635.1:0-8787 GCF_036383575.1 Mucilaginibacter sp. | reverse complement strand
ATAACCTTCCATAATCACAATATTGGCAGCGGTAAAAATTCTTTCCAGCTTAATGGGGCAGGCCGAACTGCCGACTACGATGGCTTTTATATTTCCGCCTATAGCAGCACGCCATTTGCTGTAAACCAATTTATCGGCAATGGCCAGCTTGATCTTATACCACAAACTGGTATTATTAATTTCATACGCTTCGGCCACTTTTACCGACCAGAAAAAGATCTTCCTTTTTACACCGGTTAGCTTTTGCCCCTGCACCATAATTTTCTCAAACACTTTTTCGAGCAAGCGCGGCACGGCGGTAAAAAGTGAAGGCTTTACCTCTTTCATATTTGCGCCGATGGTGTCCATACTTTCGGCGTAATAAATAGAAAAACCGTAGTACAGATAAACATAGGTACACATCTTTTCAAAAATGTGGTTCATGGGCAAAAAGCTTAAAACACGTTTCTCTTTCAGCGGGATCCGGTTAAGGATATCGCCGGATGCCATTGCATTGGTCATGATGTTTTTATGCGTAAGCATTACCCCTTTAGGCCGGCCGGTAGTACCCGAAGTATAAATAATGGTTGCCACATCGTCTTCGGTGATCTGACCGGTTATTTGCTGTATTTTTTGCAGAGAGCCCTCTTTTAAAGGTTTGAACAAAGTTCCCCAATGATTACATCCATCGATACTATCAAAAGTAAAAATGGCTTTTAAGGAGGGGATATTTAGCTGTACCTCTTTAACCTTATCGCATAAGTCCTTAGTGCTTACAAATACGTATTTAACTTCGGCTTCATTTAGTATTTGCTCAATTTCCTTAGTCCCCGTGTTGGGATATAGCGGCACCAGTATAGCACCCGTTTGCTGCACTGCCAGGTCGGTTATTACCCATTCGGGCCGGCCGTTACTTATCAGCCCTATTTTATCGCGGCCTTCGGTAGTGCCATCACCACCCGAAACTCCCAGGTCCAACAAGGCCGCAGATAGCTGGTTGATCATCGTGTGCACCTCTTCGGTGCTGTATGATCGCCAGGAACCATTCTCCTTTGCATTCAAAAAGTCTGCCCTGGGCGCTTTGGCCTGGGTAACCATGCAATCAAACAATCTTGTCGCTTTTTCCATGTTTGCAGCAATTATTTAGATAATGGTAATTTCCTATAACAATTCAAATACACCCGCCGCACCTTGCCCGGTGCCCACGCACATGGTAACCATACCATACTTTTTTTCCCGCCGCTTCAATTCGTTAAAAAGCTGAACAGAAAGTTTGGCCCCGGTGCAGCCAAGCGGATGACCAAGCGATATCGCTCCCCCATTTACATTTACAATGTCGGGGTTAAGCTCCAGTCCCTTTATTATGGCCAATGATTGCGATGCAAAGGCTTCATTCAACTCTATCAGCTCAATATCCTGCTGCTTCATCCCGGCCATTTTTAACACTTTGGGGATGGCTACCAGCGGACCAATCCCCATAATGCGGGGAGGCACACCTGCAACGGCATAATTAACCAGCCGGGCAATAGGTTTAAGGTTGTTCTCTTTCAGAAAACGCTCGCTAACTACCATCACAAAAGCCGCTCCATCGCTGGTTTGTGACGAGTTGCCGGCAGTAACCACGCCTTTTGCATCAAACACCGGTTTAAGCTTAGCCAATGCGTCAATTGATGTATCGCTACGCGGACCTTCATCTGTATCTACCTTAAATTCCCTTTTCTTTTTTTTGCCGCTCTCATCTACATAGGTCTCCACAATGTTTACCGGCGCTATCTCATCTTTAAACTTCCCTTCCTTAATGGCGCTAATAGCTTTTTGATGCGAGTTATAAGCAAACTGGTCCTGCTCTTCACGGCTGATATGATATTCCCTGGCAACAGCTTCCGCAGTAAGTCCCATTCCCCAGTAATAATCGGGATGAGCAAGGGCAATATCGGCGTTAGGAACAATGCGCCAGCCCCCCATTGGGATCAGGCTCATGCTTTCCACGCCACCCGCGATGATGCAGTCGGCAATGCCGCTGTGTATTTTTGCTGACGCTATGGCGATTGTTTCCAAACCCGATGAACAATAGCGGTTTACCGTCATGCCGGGAACCTTATCGGTATCAAGCGCCATTAACGAAATGAGCCTGGCTACATTCAATCCCTGTTCGGCTTCCGGCGTAGCATTGCCTACTATCACATCGTCTATCTGCTCTTTATCAACGTTGGGCACTGACGCCAGCAGATGCCTGATAACATCCGCTGCAAGCGTATCCGGACGGGTAAACCTGAACCCGCCCCGGGTAGCTTTTCCAACAGCGCTGCGGCTGGCTGCCACTATATATGCGTTCATTTTATTGAGATTTATACTTATTAAAATTAGTTCCTTAACACTTTTCCGCCGGTTAAAATAGACTGGATCCGCTCAAGCGTTTTCTTTTCGGTGCAAAGCGAAACAAAAGCTTCACGCTCCAATCCAAGCAAATATTCTTCGCCCACCATTGAAGGCTGGGACAGATCGCCGCCCGAAAGCACATAAGCCAGTTTCTGCGAAATCTTCACATCATGTTCGCTGATGTAATTGCCGCTGTACATGGAGTTGGCACCTACGTAACCCAAACCCAGGGCCTGCTTGCCCAACACCCTGATATCACCGCGCGGAATAGGCTGTATATACCCTTCATTTGCCATCTGCAGGCATTGTTGTTTAGCTTCAGCAAGCAGCCTGTCGCGGGATACCACGACTACATCCCTGCCCTTTTTGAGGTAGCCAAATTCAAATGCCTCGTAAGCCGAAGTGGATACTTTGGCCTGACCGATGGTTAAAAAACGATCCCGGAAATTATTCAGCTCAACATCACCATCCTGGAGTTCGTCTGAAAGGCGCAGGGCAAATTCCTTTGTTCCCCCGCCACCTGGTATCAAACCAACACCAAATTCAACCAAACCCATATATAGTTCGGAATGAGCTACCACCTTATCGGCATGCAGGCACATTTCGCAGCCGCCACCCAAGGCCATTTGATGAGGTGCTATTACTACCGGAATGGATGAATAGCGGATCCGCATCATAGTATTCTGGAAAGCCTTTATTACCATGTTCAACTCATCAAACTCCTGCTCAACGGCCATCATGAATATCATACCCACATTGGCCCCGGCACTGAAATTGGCCCCTTCGTTTGATATAACCAGGCCTTTGTAACTTGCTTCGGCAAGGGTGATGGCTTTATTTATGCCCTCTAGTACCTCGCCGCCTATCGTATTCATTTTAGTATGAAATTCAAGGTTCAGGATGCCATCGCCAATGTCGGTAATGGTAGTACCGCTGTTTTTCCAAACAGTATTGGTTTCGCGGATATTATTGAGCAAAATAAGCCCTTCCGTACCCGGAATTATCTTGTAGCTTTTAGATGGGATATCATAGTACAGGCGTTTGCCATCCTCTACCTTATAGAAGGTTTTTGCTCCCGCCTCAAGCATATCGTAAACCCATTGAGCCGGTTTGTTCCCCGCAGCTTCCATAGCTTTTACCGTATCCTCAACGCCAAGCGCATCCCATTTTTCAAAAGGGCCCAATTCCCAGCCAAAACCGGCATTGGTAGCAGCATCTATTTTATAAAGCTCATCGGCTATTTCGGGAATCCGGTTACTGGCATAAGCAAATAACTGGTAAAAGGTGCTGCGGTAAAAATCGCCGGCTTTGTCTTTTGCTGCAACCAGGATCCTGAGCCTTTCTTTCAGGTTATCAACCGCTTTTGTAGTTTCGAGCGAGGCGAATTTTACTTTTTGAGAAGGCTTGTACTCAAGCGTTTTCAGGTCAAGCGCGTAAAACTGGTTTCCTCCTTCACCTTTTTCTTTTTTGTAAAAACCCTGTCCGGTTTTACTGCCCAGCCAGTTATTTTTCACCATTCCGTCCACAAATGCAGGGATCCTGAATAATTCCCTGGCCTCATCATCCGGCGCGTTTTTGTAAAGGCCATTGGCAACGTGCACCATCGTGTCCAAACCCACCACATCATTGGTGCGGAACGTGGCCGATTTAGGGTGACCTATCACCGGCCCGGTCAATTTATCAACCTCTTCAACGGTCATGCCGGTTTGCTCCACGTAGTGCAACACACTCATGATGCTGAAAACCCCGATGCGGTTACCGATAAATGCCGGGGTATCTTTGGCCAATACCGTGGTTTTCCCAAGGTATTTTGCGCCATACTCCATCAAAAAGTCAACAACACTTGCCAGCGTATCTTTTGTTGGGATGATCTCCAGTAGTTTTAAATACCGCGGCGGGTTAAAGAAATGGCTGCCACAAAAATGCTTTTTAAAATCATCGCTCCTACCTTCGGCCATTAAATGGATCGGAATGCCGGATGTGTTTGAGGTGATCAGCGTTCCGGGTTTCCGGTACTTTTCTACCGTTTCAAATACCTGCTGTTTAATATCCAACCGTTCAACCACTACTTCTATCACCCAGTCGCAATCAGCAATTTTTGGCATATCATCTTCAAAATTGCCGGTTGTAATACGTTTTGCGAATGATTTGAGGTAGATGGGCGAAGGGTTTGATTTTAAAGCAAAATCCAGCGCATCGTTCACAATTTTGTTCCGCGCTTTCTTATCTGCCGGTGGGGCATCCTTTGGTACAATATCAAGCAACAGTACCTGTACGCCGACATTTGCAAAATGGCAGGCTATACGACTGCCCATTACTCCCGACCCCAATACTGCAACCTTTTTTATAATTCGTTTAGCATCCATTAGTATCTGCGTGTTTTATTAATCCTTTAATTTATTCGGCCCGCGACCAGGTAGTTGTACGCCCGAAAAGTGAAATGCCGATGTATCCGCGGATATCCAGGGTTTCACCCTTGTAGGTCATTTTGCAGGAATACGTTTTACCGTTATTAGGATCGTAAATTGTTCCGCCCGAATATTTATTATCGCCATCTTTTACAAAATCGGCCAATACAGGTAAACCTAACCTCGGCCTTGAGCGCAGTTTTTCATCGCTATTCATTTCGTCAACCTTAGGCTTCCCGTTTTTTAGGGGTTCTTTAAGCCATACCACCTTACCGTAAAACTTGCCGTTGCCTTCTTTAGTGATCTGGATTTTGGCACTCTTTACATCATTGTACCATAAGCCTTCAATTTTATCGGTTTGCGCTTTTGCGTTGATGCTTACTGCCACAACCGTTAGCAGGATTAATGCAAAACGGACGAAATGTTTCTTTGATACTGACATTGCCTGAGGTTTATTTTTATAAATAAGATCAGCTCTTTTTTTAAAGCAGGCACATGCTTTTCAGATTTCACCAAATAGTAAGATCCGGCATCAGAAGCCTTCTAAAAAAAAGACAGGTAGAATTATAAAATGGTTAAATAATTTAATCCCGATATAATTACCGGGTGGTTTATAATAACAAATATCTATTTCTACGGCGCTTTATAAAGGTCTAAACGACGGAAACATTTGTCAATATTTCGGAATTAAAGCTAACTGGTTTTATTTGATAATTGCGCTACAAGCCGGATATATTGCTGCATGGCATCATCGGTAGCAATGCCTTTCTGTTTTAACCATGCGTCATACTTTGCTTTAGCCACAAAATCAAACATCCCCGGAGGGTTTTCTGTATTTATATCGCCTTCCGTTGCCTGTTTATATAAACTGTACAGGCGTAATAATGTTTCATTATCAGGCTTTGAAGATAATTCTTTACTCTCTTTAACTGCTTTTTCAAAAGCATCATTCAGGTCGGTCATAGATAAATTATATAAAAGCTGAAAGCATAAAGCTTAAAGCTGATTTATTAGTTTCGGTTAATTGCTATATTAAATCATTTCAGGCTGGATTGGCCTCTTCCACATAATCGCTGCTCCGGGGTGCTTTCATAAACATTTCGCTTAGCTCTGCAGGTAATATGGCAAGCTTGCGCTTCTCCATATCTATCCATGAGCCTTCGGCATTTATGATAGCAGCTTTAACACCATCGCCCCGGTATAACTCATGCCTGATTGCCCAACGGGAACCATCAGGCCGCGATTTGATAAGCTCGCAGGTTACCCTGATCTGCTCGTTGATCCCAATTTCGCGCAGATAGATCAGCTCTTCCCTGAATAATACAGGCCCTATTTTGTATTCATAAAGTGTTGGCAGTTTTAAACCCAGGCTTTCCAGCATAATTATGCGGGCCTGTGCGGCAAAATCAGCATAAGCAGAATGCCTCATGTGCTGGTTCGAATCTATCTGCGACCACAGCACCTGTCCTTCATAAAAAAACTCCATAGTCCTGATTATTTTATTGATGATGTTCTTTGAACTTTTTAACAGCTGCTGTTAGTCGGGGCAAAATCTCCAATGCATCACCAACTACGCCATAATTCGCTGCTTTAAAAAATGGGGCCTCCGGGTCTTTATTGATCACCACAATAGTTTTTGAGCCGTTCACTCCTGCCAGATGCTGTATTGCCCCTGAGATCCCTACCGCTATGTATAAATTAGGCCGAACGGTGCCCCCTGTTTGGCCCACATGCTCGTGATGCGGCCTCCAGTGCGAATCGGCCACCGGGCGCGAACATGCTGTGGCGGCACCCAGCTCTTTTGCCAGGTCCTCCAGGATACCCCAGTTTTCGGGGCCCTTTAAACCGCGTCCGCCCGAAACAACCAGTTCGGCATCAGCAAGTGGTACTTCACCAGTTACTTTGTTTACCGATTTAACTTTTACGCCGAAATCTTTTTCGCTAAAGCTCACATCCAGTTGCTCAATAACGGCCTTACCGTCCATTTTTTTCACCGGGAAGGTATTAGGCATCAGCATAATTACCTTTGCATCACTTAAAATATTTACATACGCAAATGCTTTGCCCGAAAACACAGCTTTTTTAATCACAAATCCTTTTTCCGTATCGGGGTACGAGAGTGCACCGGCCACAAGGCCTGCCTGCAACTTTACGGCCACCCGCGGAGCGACTGCCCTGCCCTTAAGATCATGAAGGGTTATAATTACTTTGCTATCCTCCTTTTGTGCTGCCGCTATCAGTGCACCGGCATATGCCCTTGAATGCAGCTCATCCAAACGGCTATCGGCAACGTGCAACACTTTTTGGGCACCGTACTGACCCAAATTTTCCATTTCGGCAGCGGCAACACTGCCTAAAGCGATGGCAGTTGCTGTAGTACCCATTTTTTCGGCGATTTGAGCGGCGTATTGCACTGCTTCAAAGCTTTGCTTTTTTATGATTCCCCCGGTATGTTCTACCAATACAATTACAGACATTTTTTATTTTTTTTAGGTTGAGATGCTCCGGTGTGCGCACCATAGATGTTCGAAAGATGTAGATCAGTTGTAAATGTTGATTTAAAAGCTATGCCATTGCGAGGAGGAACGACGAAGCAATCTCGTAGCTATACAGATCGGACATGCATTGGCTACGAGATTGCCGCGTTACGCTCGCAATGACATATTTTTTAGAGATAATTTCATCTTCCAGACATCTATGGTGCACACACCAGGCAATAAATATGATTATTAAATAACTTTAGCTTCCGTATGCAACAGTTCCACCAATTCGTCAAGGTTGTCCGGGCTTACCAGTTTGATCCCAGCCTTAGCAGGCGGTAGTTCATAGGAGATTATTTCGGTTACTGCCGTTATCTTTGAAGGCGTGATAACTTTTAACGGACGGGTACGGGCAGCCATTATGCCGCGCATATTGGGTATCCGCGCTTCGGCAACGCCTTTTTGACAGGAAATAACCAGCGGTAAACTACAAATATCCGTTTCTTCGCCGCCTTCAATTTCACGCGTTACCACGGCAGTATCAACCTCTACCTGGATGCCGGTTGCAAAGCCGATGTAATCGATACCCAGCAATTCGGCCAGCATGGCACTTGTAGTACCATTATTGTAATCGATAGATTCTTTGCCGCATAAGATAAGGTCATAGCCAACCCCGGCGGCGTATTCGGCTATATAATGGGCGGTTTCATAAGGATCATTACTATCGGCATCAATGCGGATGGCTTCATCGCCACCCAACGCCAATGCTTTTCTAATCACGGGCTCAACGTCGGCTTTACCCACGGTTACAAGGTGAACATCGGCGGCGATGCCGCTTTCTTTTAATTCGATAGCCCTGATCAATCCGTACCATTCATCGTACGGGTTGATCACCCAGGTAACACCATCACTGTTAACCGAGGTATTATTATTTTTCAATACAATTTTGGTGCTCGTGTCCGGCACCTGGCTTATGCACACTAATATTCTCATTATCAGTTTTTCGTTTTTTAGGTTGATGTTATTTAGGGAAATGAAGGCTCCATGTCGCGCAGGTACCGATCAGCGGAGTTGTGTACCTCTGGCACACTTAGAAATTATTTATTTTATTTCTACAAACCTTTTGCACCTCTGGTGCAACCTGTCCTACTACTTAAGGTTGGGAGCCATCTTCTAAATCTTTCGTTATAAAGGTTATGTGATACTAAAAGCAATATTTATTTTCAGCGATGAGCTTTGCAGCAATATTTCTGCGGGCCTGGGTGGTATTAATATCTTCGGTTTTGGTGAAGCGCTTAAGGCCCATCAGCATCATCCTTCTTTCATCGCCTTCGGCGAAAGAGTTCAGCGCTTCTTTACCCGATTTTGCTATATGTTCGGCAGCATCATTGATATACACCCGCATCATATCCAGTTGCTCTTTGCAGGCTTCTTCGCCCCTTAAACCGACCAGTTTCTCTACCCTCAATTGCAGCGATTCGCTTACATAAAGCTCAATCAGCATATCGGCCAGGTTCATCAATACTTCCTGCTCTTTACCT
>NZ_DASVOB010000634.1:0-2782 GCF_036383575.1 Mucilaginibacter sp. | reverse complement strand
AACCAAGTGCTCAAAGTTTTGCGCAGTTGTAGCGCCCAGGGGCGAGGTAATATTATCGGCAACAAGGTAAACCTTTTTCATCCCAATGCGCTGTTATATCAAACCGTGTTTTTGTTTCCACTCCAGGAAAAAATCCGGGTTAGTGAGCTGAAGCTCAAAATTATCGCGGCGCACAAATACCTGTACGGTTGAGCCTTTTACGATCAGTTCGCCGGTTTGGACATTGAGCAGCCGGTAAGCGAAATTGATCTTGGCCGATTCGGTGGGGGTATAAACAGTTTCGATGATCACCTTATCCTCGTACCGTAAAAAACGCTTATAATCGCAGTTTACGTTAACAATGGGTACAACATAGCCCGCATTATAAACATCCATATAACCCAGGCCATATTGTTTGCCGAAAGCCTCGCGGCCATCTTCAAAATAGCGGATATAATTGCCATGCCAAACCACGCCCAGCATATCCACATCACTGAATTTAACCTCTATTTCGATAGTATTTATTAACGATTGCTGCAAAACGCTGTTGGCTTAGTATTTTTTGAAAAGATCGAAATCGGAACCAAAATCGTCCAGGATTACAGGCCATGGGTGTGCCCAGTAATTTCTAAAACCAAATCCACGGCTGTTGCCGGTGCGGAAAACGGTATACAAAACTGTTTTCTTATCCATATCAACAAAAGTTACCCAGGCACCGCCCTGCGCACGTCCTTTATCCATGCCTTCAACAATCAGCAACATGCCGATGCCTTTGTTGCCTAAAAAATCATAGTTTTTTATTATGGCATCAATATCTTTTTCTGTAAGTGTTTTAAAATGGCCCGGATCAGTATCGAAAAAGTTTTTGGTAATGGCGCTGTTAACTTTTTCGGTAACGTTCATCGCAAAATGGACTGTATCGCGGTGTACCGCCCTCGCCGGGTTATATTTTTTTGGTTCCTTTAAAAAAAAGTTTTCCCATAATGGGATGTACTTGCCAACAAACTCGGCATTGATAATTTCTTTTTTGTAAGCCTCTTCCGAGCCGATAAATTTCATCTGCGAAAAGTCCATACCTAACCAGGTAATAGGTGTTTTTTTATCAAAAATTTCGGCTTTGGTTTGGGCAGATGCAGGTTTTAAAAACAAGCCTGATAAAACTATCAGTAAACTCAGTTTAATTGCGATTTTTTTCATGGTTGATATTATTGCGGTTGTATAAATATTTTCATTTCGCATTGGGCCATTGTTACGCCCTTGCAGGTTACTTTTCCTTTAATGATGGTTACATCAAAAATTTGATTTTCTATTGTTATTTCGGTTTCTATCGTGTCGCCTACTTTTGGCAGAGCAAACACTTCCAGGTTCTTTACAGCGCCGATAAAACCCGGCTGCACAGGTTTGTCCAATTGCCGGGCTATGTAACCGGCCCTCACGGCAGCTGTTTGGGCAATGTTTTCAACCAGTCCGGCTTCACTTAGTTCGTCGTTGCTTACCAAAACATTTTCGGCCTGCACCAGCAAGGTCGTGCGCGTAGCATCATCGTTCGATGATACCAGCGTATCAACCATTACAAATGGCCACTTTTGCGGTATCTGCGTTAAAATATCCTGTGTTGGTAAGGTCATTGCTTATTGCCAAAAATTATAATAGTTATACCACTGTTCGGGGTATGTCTTTACCTTGTTTTCAAAACTGATAATAAAATCATTTATCAGCTGCAGCATCCCTTCGCCTTTAGGCAAGCCCGAATAATCTTTTGCTGGACTTGAAAAAAAGTGGTAATGCAGCGCGCTTTCCTTTAGGGCATAAACAAATGTTACCGGCACTTTAAACTTTTCGGCCATTACAAAAGGCCCTGCCGGGAATTTTGCGTCCTCACCTAAAAACTCCCTTGTTATAGTTTTATTGCCTTCAATAAACCTGTCGGCATGCATGCAAACCAGTTCGTTATTTTGAAAAGCCGCATTAATTTTAAATATGTGCGACAGGTCATTTTTAATCACGATGATGTTTATCTTCCTTTCGCCTGTTACCGAATCCATGTACTGTTTGATTTGCTTATCCTCGCCATCAAACATCACAATGTTAATACGGGTGTTGATATGGTCAAGCAGTTCGCCTGCTATTTCCCAGCTGCCGATGTGCGAGCTGAGCAGCAATCCGCCCTGGTTCATGGCAGCTATCTGCCTCAGGTTATCGATCCCATCAAAATTAAAGGTGAATTTATTGGGGATGCCCGACATGATCACCACTTTATCAATAATGCTTTGCCCAAACAGATAATAGTTTCGGTAAAGCTTCAGGATGGACCTTACTTTGCTAAACCCAAGCCTTTTATGGAAATAATAATAAGTGCTTTTGGATGATTGCCACGAAAACAGGAAATAATACAGCGCCACAAACCTCAGCATAAAGTAGGCAGGCTTGACACCTCCCACTTTTAAAACACTAACAAAAATGCGGTAACCAAGGGGATTTCCTTTTGATTTTCCCTGCCAGGCGGGCATTATGCAAGCTCTTTAGGTTGTACGCGTGATAGTACGTAATCGTAAAAATCCTGGAAGGTAACGATGCCCGTAAAATCCTCAGGCTTTACCTTGAAGGCGAAATTGCTTTCAATTACTACCACCAGGTCTATATAATCAAGGCTATCCAGGTCAAGTGTCTCTTTCAGGTTTGCAGTGGGTACCATTTTATCTGCATCTACCTCAAATTCTTCGGCCAGGAAGCTGTTAATTCTTTCAATGATCTCTTCAATTTGCATAATGGCTGGTTTAAATATATTTTTTAATAATCAGGG
>NZ_DASVOB010000633.1:0-9771 GCF_036383575.1 Mucilaginibacter sp. | reverse complement strand
GTTATCATTAAGGTTAGTTACTTTATCACCCATCAAAACTACACCGCCATAGTTACGGATCAGATCCTGGTAACGGAAAGCCCTGATAAATTTAAGTTCGCCCTCAAGGCGGGTTTTATGTCCAGCGCTTAGCGAAACTGTCGGCAAAAGAGCAAGCGCTGAATTACATTCGCGGATACTGCGATAACTACGTGCCCAAAGCACACCGGCGCCACCTAAGTTTTCGGGAGCAAGCTGGCCCCTTTGAATAAGCCAGGTAGCATCGTCATTGTTATAAATCGACTCGTCGGTGAGTGAGCTCCACATGCTGTACTCAAAACCACGGCCAAAGCCGGGGTTTGAACCATCACCCTCTTTATCCTGTAGCCTGGCACCTATGTAACGGTTGGTCACGTAAGCTTCAAATACCGCGGTATCCGAACCAATAGCCGATGAAGCAATCCTATCGGTAGGGGTTACATCCAGTAAATTTTTTTTACACGCTGTGATGCTCAGCATACCGCCCATCATTAAAAAGAGCGGGGTTTTATATAGTAATTTCATTTTCGTTGTCTGATTAAAATTTCACGTTAACACCTAAGTTTAAAATTCGTTGCTGAGGATAAAACTGGCCGCTGCCGCTGGTTCCCTCAGGATCATAATCCTTAACTTTACTAATAGTGAACAGGTTGAAAGCGCTTGCATACACTCTTAAGCCGCCAATTTTAAGTTTTGACAGGAAAGGTGAGTTGAAATTGTAGCCCAGTTGCGCGTTCTTTAACCTCAGGAACGACGCATTATTAAGCCAGAAATTGTTCGGGTATAAACCACCACTTATGGCGTTCGATGCACGGTCGGTTACTCTTGGATAAGTTCCATTGGTATTTGAAGCGCTAAACCTGTTATCGGCCCAGCTACTGTAAAAATTACCTACGCTACCAGCTTCAGGCAACACATATTGACTAACCTGGGCCTGGCCTGCAAACAAAACTGATAGATCAAACCCTTTATATGCTGCGTTTAAACTAAATCCGTAAGTAATTTGAGGGATGTTACCGTATTTTGTACGGGTTTGGTCGTCGGCGGTAATTTTGCCGTCGTTGTTATAGTCGAGGTATTTCAAATCGCCAACTTTAGCACCCGGAACATGGGGATAAGCGTCGAGCTCGGCTTGGGTACGGAATATACCTATCGCGTCGTAAAGCAACGATGTCCCTAATGGAAGTCCTGTTTGTCGCTGATAAGGCACAGTTGCAACTGTGCTTGCTTCATCAATAAAAACAATTTTGCTTTTTGCATAAGTGAAGTTTCCGCTTACGCCCCATGTAAAGGCATGACCGGTGCTGTTGTAACCTAATGTTGCCTCAAAACCATCACTGTTAACTTTGCCAATATTTTCCAAAGGTACTAAAGGCGTATAATTTGCAGAATTATCGTTATAAGGGTTTACGATACCTGACGATCCCGGAACAGAAGCATTCCTTGCAGCAAGGATGTTATTTCTCCTTTGCTGGAAATAAATAGCCTCTACCGTAAAGTTATGCAGGAAAGTAGCGTTGATACCTATATCGAGCTTTTTAGCGGTCTCCCACGTTATGTTAGGATTTGCCAGTTTTGTAAGGTTAACGTTTGGCTGGATAACGTTAGCACCACTGCCTGGTGAGCTGGCTACAAAGCCATTATTTACTAAAGAATAGTTGTTAAAATATTGAAAAGGTGATATATTATCATTACCTAAGGAGCCATAAGAAACCCTCAGTTTCAAATCGTCAAAAAAGTTGACACTATTTTTAAACCAGTTTTCCTTCGTGATTCTCCAACCAACTGAAGCCGAAGGGAAATAACCCCATCGAGTTGCGCCCGGGAATACAGAAGTTCCGTCAGCACGTAACTGGCCTTCAAACAAATACTTTTCATCATAAGCATATGTTAACCGGCTAATGTAGCTGGCGCGGTTATAATTTGAACTCGTTCCCGAGTTAAGATAATCTGTAGCCGCACCTCCACCTTGCGATAAGTCAGGTAGTTGCGATGACAGATAATTATAGCGGGTAGCATCAAAATACTCTTTGTGGTTTTTGCTTTGCTCATAGCCTACAAAAGCGCTTACATCATGCAAACCAAATTTGTGTGCATAGTTCAATTTGATGTTTGAAGTTAGCAGGCTCTGATTTTCCTGTGACTCGAATAAAGTAGCAGCGTTATTATTGCCGCCTACAGTAACCTTGTTATAAACCTGTGTGCTTGCAACATAGCTGTACAAAACGTATGGCTTGCTGAAATTTTTATTAAAATTATTTGATTTATCAACCGAGAAAAAACCATCAACCGATAAACCTTCAATGCCAGGGATAGCATAACTACCTCTCAAAATCCCATTAAAAACTTGCTTCGGATTATTACTTACACCTCCAATATCTGTTGCCTGTACCGCTGGGTTATTGTTTTCGATGCCGGTTGTTGGTAGTCCGTTTGGATAATAAGCGGCAACAATAGGTTTAGCCCGATAAACCGAACGGAAAAGGTCGCCCGCACCTGTTACAGGATATTGCCTGTCTTCTTCACGGCCCGAAAGTGACAAACCTACTTTCAAGCGTTTGGTAATATTAGCATCAATATTTGAGCGGAAGTTATATTGGTGATATTTTGTAGCACCATTTTTATAAATACCGTCCTGATAAATTGTGCCTAATGATACAAAGTATTTGATATCATCATTACCACCACCAATAGAAAGGCTATGCTGGTTTTGTAAGGCCGAGCCCTTAAGCGTTTGCTTTTCCCAATCGGTATTTGGATAGTTTAATGGGTCAGATCCGTCTTTGAATTTCTGGATCTGGTCAGCTGTGTAAGATTGATTTAATCCACCTGCCGGGTTCGAGTCATAATTGATCTCATTCATTATCTGGGCATAAGTTGCCGCATCAGCCATTTTTGGCAAACGGGTTGGCGAACTAAAGCCTTGATTAAAACTGTAATTAATAGTTGGTTTGCCCGGCTTACCGCGTTTGGTGGTAATAAGGATAACACCATTTGCGGCCCTATTACCATAAATAGCAGCAGACGCATCTTTTAATACCGACATAGTTTCGATATCGTTGGGATCAAGCCTTTCGAGGCCGCCTATCTGGGCAGGAACACCGTCAACAACAACAAGTACATCGTTATTGCCTGTAGTGGCCAAACCACGCACAGTAATACCTGAGCCATCATACCCGGGCTCACCGCTGCGATTGTTAACAATTACACCTGAAAAACGGCCGGCAATACCATTTGAAAGGTTCGGCTGAGGGCTTTTTACAAGCTCCGAACCTTTTACCTGCGATATTGAACCGGTTAAAGTAGCTTTCTTCTGCGTGCCGTAGCCTACAACCACAACTTCATTCAGTGATTTTGAATCGGCTGTTAATTGTACATTGATAATTGTTTGTCCATTCAGCGTTACCTCTTGTGACGTGTAACCGATATAGCTGAATACTAATGTGCCAGAAGTAACATTAGGTACATTAAGGCTAAAGTTACCTTTGATATCGGTAACCACGCCGGTTGATGTACCTTTAAGCGATACACTTACACCTGGCAATGTTTCACCTTTTTCGTCGGTAACTCTACCGCTTATACGGGTGTCAGGCAAGCGCTGTTCAGTAATAGTACCCGCAAAAGCCATTACCGGCATTTGGATTGTAGCGAAACAAGCAACGGCCATGCTGGCCGCAACGACGAAAAAGCGGGGTGATCTTTTCCGATGAGGAGAATCCTTTTCGAGTAAATTTGGTTTCATATGGTTTTTTAAATTGGTTTTTTAATCGGCTTAAACCTTTCAACTGCGAAGCACACAAAACATGAAATCAGATTTGGTATTGGTTGACTACCGCGTCCTTTTCCGTGGTAACTTTCATGCACAGTACAAAAGTTTGGTTTAAACCTTGGTTATTGGTAGGGCTAAATTGCGTTTTAAAGCAAAATTGAGTGAGGGGTAAATTCTGATTAAGAGAGGGGGTATTTAATAAAAAAGCCTCAAAAACAGTATTTTTGAGGCTTTTTAAAGAGGGGGTAAATTAATACTGGCAGGGGGACAAAAATATAATGCGCTTTTTTACTCACCCCGACATCGCTCCGCTCGTCACCCCTCTCTACGCTTGCGTAGAGAGGGGATTTCTATTTTCTTATTTCCCCCACCCTCTTTACGCGAAAGCGTAGAGAGGGCAGTCCAGCGAAGCACAGACCGGGTGATTCAACTATCGAATGATATTATCAATTCTCCTTGATCACATCGCGGTTCACATTGTAATTGTTGTGAAATGGCTTACGATATTTCTTGATATAATCGGATGGGTTTATTCCGAACAACTTGTTAAACTGTTCCCTGAAATATTTGAGGTCATTTAACCCTACTTTGTAGGCTGTTTCATAAACGGTGCTATCAGTGGTGAGCAAGATCTCAGCGGCTTTACGCAAGCGGATAAAACGGATAAAACTGTTTGCTGATTGGCCCGAAATGGATTTGATGCGTTTGTATAAATTAGAATGGCTCATGCCTATTTCGGCGGCAAGTGTTTTGATACTGAAGTCGGGATCGGTTAAATGTTGTTCAACTATCAGGAGGCATTTTTCCAGAAACTCCTTATACTCCTGCGAGATCTTCAGATCGTTTGATTTGTTAAGCGTTATCTCGTTATAAAAATACTTTTGCAGGTTGTTCCTGCTTTTCAGGATACCGTTAACGCGGGCCACCAGAATCTCCTTCTCAAAAGGTTTGCTGATGTAATCATCGGCACCACCCTCAATACCTTTTAGCTTTATTTCGGGCGATGAGCTGGCGGTAAGCAATATCACGGGGATATGGTTTAAAACGGGATCTTCCTTGATGCGGCTGCACACCTCAATACCACTTAAACCCTGCATCATTACATCGCTTATCACAATATCGGGCACCAGGTGATAGGCAAGGTCAAGGCCATCAGTACCGTTATCAGCCTCAAAAATCTCAAATTCGCCGGTAAAGATCTGTTTAAGGTAAGTGCGAATCTGCTGGTTGTCATCAATCAGCAGCATGGTTTTGGTATCAGAACTTAAAGCATCGTGGTTTTTATTAACTGTCGCAGCAATTTCGGGCTCTGCTGCAATTAATTCGCCTTTGTTCTCCATCAGCTCATCCAGGAACACGGAGGTTTCGGCAACGTCTTCAAAAACAAACTGCTGCCCAAAATGCTCCCGGCCTTTTAACAACGATACATGAAATGTTGTGCCCTGCCCCTCCTGGCTGGTATAATCAATGCTTCCTTTATGGTTTTCAATAAATGCTTTAACCAGGTAAAGCCCAATGCCAAAGCCACCTGCCAACGGTACCGAGTTTTGCAGCTGGTAAAACTTGCCGAATAACTGATTGCCGGTACCTTCGGCTATGCCGCAGCCGCTGTCTTTTATTTCGATGGTAATTTTATCGTTGAAATCGGTTATCTTACAACTTACTATGCCATATTCCGGCGTAAATTTCAACGCGTTCGAGATCAGGTTAAACAGGGCTATTTCCATTTTTTCCCTGTCGGCATAAATCTCTATAGCCTCCTTTTCGCTTACAAAATCAAACTGAATATGTTTGGTGCGTGCCTGGTGGTTAAAACACAAAAACACCTCATGACAAAGCGATACGATATTAAGCTTTACTATTTTAAGCTTATCAGTATCACTTTCGGCCTTTCTGAACAGCAAGAGCTGATCAACCAAACTCAACAAACGCCGGGCATTCCGGTAAATGATATGCAGGTTTCCCGCATCATCAGTAGCCTCGCCTTTGCCAAACAGCATATCCTTTACCGGGTTAATGATCAGTGTTAGCGGTGTCCGGAACTCATGTGAAATATTAGTAAAAAAGGAAAGTTTACGCTCATTAAGCTCTTTATCTTTTTCGGCCGAAAGCTGGGCTACCTTAACTTCATATTTAAGCCTGGTTTGGCGGGTTCTGTATAAGATGTAGTAATAGGTAACAAGGCCCGCGGCAGCTATGTAAATCAAATATGCCCACCATGTTTTATACCATGGCGGCAGGATCTTAACCTGCAATGTAGTGTAATTATCAAACCACAAGCCGTCCTGGTTGGATGCTTTCACCCTGAAGGTATAATCGCCGGGTTCAAGATAGCGGTAGGTAGCCAACCGCTGATTGCCAACATAGTTCCAGGTTTTATCAAGGCCATCCAGTTTATAGGCAAACTCGCCCTTATCAGGGTAAGTATAGTTCAACGAGGCATACTGGATAGAAAACACCGACTGATCTGGCTGCAATGTAATTTGCCGCGCTTCGCTAATGGCCTCAGGCAATACTGTATGTTTTTTATCAAGCTCCCCAACCTCAACCTGTTTACCAAAAATCTGCAAGCCGGTAATTATAACTTTTGGCTTGTAACTGCTTTGATTTACTTTTCCGGGATCAAAAAAATTCAGCCCTTCCGTTCCGCCAAAATACATGAGGCTATTTGCCGAGTCAAACAAAACCGACCCTGCATTAAATTGTCCCGACTGTAGCCCATCAGACTGATCGTAATTCAAAATTTTGCCGGTTGTTGGATTAAGGTTTGAAAGCCCTTTGTTGGTACTCATCCACAGCGTGCCATCGGCTACTTCCTTAAATGCAGAAACGGTATTGTTGGCAAGTCCATTGGTTTCATTGAACTTTTTAAACGTACCGTTTTTAAGATCATGTGCTATCAGCCCATCCCCCTCTGTAGCTATCCATAGCCACTGGTGTTTATCCGCATAAAGAGAAAATATTACCTGGCCCGGCAGGTTATTCTTTTCATCGGCCGGTTTAAAATATCGATTGAACTTCTTTTGCTTTGCGTCATAAAAATCCAAACCGCCGCCATAGGTACCTATCCATAGGTTGCCTTTATCATCTTCAGTGATTGCACGTACATCATAAGCTGTAATACCGCTGTTTGCAGGCGTATAATTGCTGAACGTTTTTGTCGCCGGATCAAACAAGCTTAAACCTCCGCCGTTTGTGCCAATCCAAAGGTTTTTATGACTGTCCTGGTAAATTACCCGTACATCATTACCCCCAAGGCTCTTGTTATCTGTTGCGTTGTGTACAAATGATGTAAACGAGTCTGATTTTTTGTTATAAAGCAGCAATCCCTTAGCGTAGGTACCAAACCACGTATTGCCGTCTTTATCGGTGTATCCGTACAAGATGGCGTTGTCAGTAATACTGCCTGGCCTGCCATCGGCCTTGTATTGTTTAATGAGCGTGCCATTCCGGCTTGTTTTAAAAAGTCCTTCGCCGTCGGTTCCGAGCCATAAAAAACCATCCTTATCCTGGCTCATGCCGTAAAACCTTACCGGGCTCTCGCCGCTGGTTTCATACTTTTTTTTAGTGATCAGCGAAAATTTCTCTTTAATACTGCTGATCATATAAATGCCATCACCATATGTACCTACCCAAACGTTTTTATCCTTATCAGTAAAAAGGGTTTGTACCGAACGCTGGGTGAGATAAAAACCGTCATCCCCCGTTACAGGCTGTAAAAAGTAATTGGCTGTGTTGTAATTTGGATCCGATCCTATATTAAGTTTAAAAAGCCCTCCATCCTGCAGCCCCACAAGCAATTGCTTGTCATTATCTTCACTCAGAGATATATACCTTTTACTTTTAACACCTGGTTGATTGGCTTGTAACAAGGTGAATTTATTGACCTCCCGGTTATAATAAACCAGCCCGCTGCCAGTAGCAATCCAAATGTTATGGAAATGGTCTTCAAAAATATCGTTGATCCTTGTAGCAGGCAAATTAGGGATTTGCGGTGTCCAGCCTTCACCTTTATTGATCAGTCCGCCGTTATGCCTGAATATATTAATACCGCCCTCCTGGGTTCCTATCCACAACAGGCCTTTTGAATCTTCAAACAAACAAATTACCCGATTACTTGCCAAACGGGGCAGGTTGACTTGGGTATAGTTGTTGAAACTGGCGGTTTTAATATCAAAATATGAGAAGCCCAGGTTATAAGATGTGATCCATAGGTTACCATCATGGCTTTGGATGATATTACCGATATCGCTTTTTACCGATTTATTTAATTTGAGCTTATAGTGTATAAACTTTTCGGTGCGGGTATCCAGCTTGCTTAAGCCATTACGCGATGATACCCAGATATTACCACGCACATCGCATAAAACCTTTTGTACATAATTACTGGCCAACGCTGTAGAATCGCCCGCGCGTGATTTAAAAACTTTAAAAGCTGTACCATCAAAGCGGTTAAGCCCATCATTGGTGGCAAACCACATAAAACCCTTATCGTCCTGCGTTATACTATTTACAATACCAAAAGAAAGGCCATTTTTTAAAGAATAGTTGAGGATCTTGTTTTTGATGGGCGACTGGGCATGAGCCGAAGAAATGATCAAAAAAAGAACAAAACAGCAGAAGGATCCCTTTTTCATTAACAAATTGCAGGTTGTGAATTACACAAATAATTGGAAGATTAAAGCTACCTAATTAATTGTTGAATGTACAACTATATTATAAAAAATGTAAAATACCCGTTACATTAACTGCAATTTGGCTTATTTATACCATAGAAAACTTGTAGCCCAACATTATTTATATAGCAGTGACTACTGCATATCAGATCGATAATTGTTGGTAATGAGCCATCACTTCTTCAAAACATATGGCAAGCCATTGGGTATAATCGTTGGGATTATTTTTCAACTCAGCAGCCAGCTGAGACATGGTTATGTATTTAAATGAAGACACTTCATCAGGGGTTGGCACCGGCAAAGTATCAGTAACTCCGAAGAACACATGATCATACTCGTTTTCAATGAGCTCATCCTGGATAGTTGTGCAGTAGATGAAAGAAAAAACAAAATTAAGCTCACAGGCCATACCCATCTCCTCTTGTAACCTTCTGTGTGCTGCTTCAAATGTGAGTTCGCCGGGCCTTGGGTGGCTGCAGCAAGTGTTTGTCCATTTGCCGCCCGAGTGATATTTATCATCAGCCCGTCGCTGTAATAACAACTCCCGTTTTTTGTTAAATATAAAAACGGAAAATGCACGGTGCAGCTTACCCTGAACATGCGCCTCCATTTTCTCCATCGTACCTGTTTGCTGATCGTCGCGATCGACCAAAATCACGGTTTCTTCTATTTTCACTCGTTATTATTTGTTGTTACCTTCCTGATGAGAAACGCAGGTCTCGGGAATTTTGTGTTATTTTATTTTTATACGATTAGGTAATGTTAGTCGATGATCCGGTTTTCAGTTTCCTTAAAATCAGGTAATGGCTGTCCGGCTATTTCAAGCAGGGTGGTTTCTATCATCCGGCACATGGCATTTAAGGCAAGATCATTGTCCTCGGTTCCAAAAGGCTCTTCAATTTCATCGGCAATAGCTTCAAACGCCACAAAGGTGTAGGCAATAAACACCACAATGAGCGGCGTTAACCAGCCCAGACTGTCAACCAGGCCAAAGGGCAGCATAAAACAATACAGATAAACTGTACGGTGCAGCAAAACACGGTAACTGTAAGGAATAGGCGTTGAGGCTATCCTTTCGCAACCACCAACAATGTCTGACAATTTATTGAAGCTTTCCTCAAACGCAACCTGAATGATCGAATCAATTTTTCCCTGCGTCTTAGCTGTACGTACCCAATTACCCATTTCGCTTAAAAGCATTATAGGTTTATACCTCGTCTCTCCTATTTGCGAAGCCAAATCGGCAGGTAACCTTTGCTGCAGATCAGCATTCGCATCCGTTCCGCGCAACTGGTTTTTAAGGCTGTA